>JAXHVL010000047.1:0-3204 GCA_034189225.1 Thermodesulfobacteriota bacterium | reverse complement strand
CGGTATATCGAAAACAACCCGGTTCGGGCAAAACTGGCAACGTCTCCGGACAAGTGGCCCTGGAGAAGTGCGTTTGTCCACATGGCTCGGAAAAACGATAAGCTCGTGAATGTGGAACCCGTGCTTTCGATCATAAGTGGTGACTGGCAGCAATTTCCTTTCACTGTATTCCAGCATCAGAAAACCAGACGCATCCATATCAATGGCGGGTCCGAGAAACAAAATACCAGTTTCGATCAGGCCTTTTCCTGTTCGGGCACCGGCAAAACCGGCATTTGTATCCCACCATAAAGAACCATCCTGATTTTCCAGAATTTTATTCAGTCAATAAAACCTGGTCCTCTGGGCCAGGTCAGCGATAAAAGGCTATGCCGGTAAGGAGCAAAGCACGAAATTCGAAATTCGAAATTCGAAATTCGAAACAAATCCGAATATCAAATGTTCCAATGATCAAAACAGATACCGGAGTGTTCCGGGGCAATGCGATGCATTTATCTTCGTGACCTTCGTGCTCTTCGTGGTAATCAACGCCAGACAATTGAACCACGAAGTTCACGAAGGGTGAGTTCAGACTGTAAACAATCCCCTTATAGGGGTAACCAAAGCCGGCCCCTCTGGGGTCGGATGTTTACATAATACATTGAATTACTTTTGAATATTTATATAATTGTCATCAAAAATACCTTTTTCGGCAGTCACATGGCACGCCGAACAGTTTGAAAATGAGCGGATCGACTCCCGGTTAAATATCTTCTGATTTATTTCATGGTGTTCTTTTCTGATATAGGGCACCTCTGTAACTCGCATTGGTGTATTGTTTCCAAGGCTTCTCATCACCTTGCCAGCTCGTTCTGTTCTGCCTTGATCAGCTGCGTTTTCGGAAAGATATGCTGAAATAATCCTTTTGGCCGTCTGATCAAGGGCGAGAGTGTTGCCGTAATGGTTTTCAGCGCCGGAAAGGATCTTTTCCCAGGAGCGCGCCGGCAATACATCCGGTGGATAGGCCAGGTGGCAGCCACCACATGTTTCCATGTAGGTCAAATTTTGTTCAAACACTCCGTGGTATTCGTCATCATGATCATCTTCGTCTTCATGCCCTTTGTGACGGTGTTCGGTTTCCCTGTCACCCTTATGATGTTCCGAAAATTCATAATGTTCCGCCTCATTATTTGAACGATGTCCATCTGCCCATGCTGCGCAGAGTCCTGCATGGATTGTAAAAAAAGCAGCGATTCCATAAATCATCCACACCTTTAACTGGCTCATGTTTCCTCCTTTGCAAGAGTGCGTTTATAAATTGCAGATATGATCCGCCACCTTTGGATTCAAGGCGCGGCAAAAATCAAATTTGGGGTTTATCAAAAATGTATAGAAAAGCATAAAAAACGAGGATAGAGAATGAATGGTTGTTAACAGAGCAGGCTTTGATTTTTCAGGTAAAGCGGTATAAGGCGGGCAATGTTATTCGTTTGCCGGCTCCCAAAGGAAGTGGTGTCATACAGAGACGCATACAAAGAATCGCCTGGAAAAACAAATAATGGGACAAACGGATAAGAAAAATCTGATCCAGCCTGACTTGTTAGGCTGTGCCCATCCATAAATTGCTATTTTGCCCGATTTCTGCGTCAGGCTCAAATTTTAATCCTCAAAATACGCAAAGTATTCCTCCGGTTAAAATTTTCGCCTTCCTTGAACTCGACCAAAATATCTAATTTCTGGACGGACACTAGTTATAACGGTCAGCACAAGAAATGATAAAATTATAATGTTGATGGTCCCGTAAAAAGTCAATTTTGGGACGGCAAAGTAAAAAGTTCAAGATACGGCGCAGCCCTATCACTCCCGAGGAACGAGGCGTACTTGGCGTACGCCGCAATGACGAGGGATGCAGCGCAACACAGATATTGGACTTTTTACGAAGCCGTCAATCTTGATTTTTCTAAAATTTCTCTGCAAACCCCTGCTCTCCAAATTAGAAGTAGCGAGCCTGTTCCCCATCATCAGCAAAAATTATACACATCTTCAGTAAAAAAGCAATCCAGTAACGGAATTCATCCAGATCGGTCATGGGCGTCAAGAAAATAAATAAAGATTGGTGCCTCATATAGGGGCCGCTGAATTGGCCGAGAGGCCGTTAGCGGAAAGTTACGCGCAAAATTCAGGCATCAATAAAGCCGCCACAGGGGGGCAAGGATTCCTATTTCCTTGATTGCCTCGAAGACTTCAAGTATGCCAATGGCCCAGATGAACCACAGCGCACTGAACATGTGGTTTCTGAAAACAATCGGTTTTACCATGTAGCTTTCAGGCTCCACAAACGTCGTCAGCCGAGGGAAAAAGGAAGGAACCGTCTTAACGTATTCTTCAAATTCAACGCCGAACTGTTTCCTGAGGCGGGCTTCTTCACTCCTGATGACAAATCCATAGTAGGAGGCAAAAATGACTAGGAGGAGGATTGGAAAGGTAAGGGTTTCCGTAGCACAGCCAACGCCGACAGCACCGATCATACTGAAAAAATACAAAGGGTTCCGGCATAGCGAATAAGGACCTGTTTTTACCAAACGATCATCTTTGTATCCGGCAATATACAGGGAACACCACATTCTCCCCAACGAGGCAATGGCGACAAGAATGGCACCCGTAAAAAATAATAATGCTGCCAGAAATTCGCTTTTTGTTTCCCAGTAGCTTCCGCCTGTGAAGAATAAGAAAAGAAAAAGGGCCGCCGCAATACGCGTTAGCAAAATTCGATTCTTTTCATAATTAAATTGCATGCCGTCTTTAGTAAACCTTTAACCAGCTGAAAGCAATATTTTTTTGCAGAATCTGGAAAAAAGCCAAAAACGAGTACCGTCGTACACAGGCACACAACTTCATTTGCCTCTGACATTCGGGGCATAACAGCGGAGCAACCTCATATATCTTCACGTATTCCGCACGTATTCCGGGGACACCATATTTATTCAGTCAACGCACGTATTCCGGGGACACCATATTTATTCAGTCAATAAAACCTGGTCCTCTGGGCCAGGTCAGCGATAAAAGGCTATGCCGGTAAGGAGCAAAGCACGAAATTCGAAATTCGAAATTCGAAACAAATCCGAATATCAAATGTTCCAATGATCAAAACAGATACCGGAGTGTTCCGGGGCAATGCGATGCATCTATCTTCGTGACCTTCGTGCTCTTCGTGGTAATCAACGC
>JAXHVL010000046.1:0-30484 GCA_034189225.1 Thermodesulfobacteriota bacterium | reverse complement strand
TGAAAGATGTGATAGAAGAATAACGAGCAAAAATCGGTTCAGCAAAAGCAGTCGCTGAACCGATTTTTGTTATACATTTTTAAACTGGCGGTTTTGGTACATTTTTACGCAACCCGTGACACCCAACTGTCCTCCTATGAAAAATATAAGCTTGCCATTCTGTTTTTAAACGCCGACCAAGAAGCCGAAGGCATACGGCTGCTGAAATGCTTAAAAGCAGAGCGCTCCCTTAACGGCCGTAAATCCCTGTTCGTGCTGGGAAGGGTGGCGGCGGCGAAGCGGGACTGGAATAGCGCGATAAACTATTACAACGAATATATCGATAAATATGCCGATCAAAATTCATTTTTTACACTGAAGGCCTATTCCAGACTTATTGATGCCTACTGGGCCAGGGGGGATAGCAGGAAAACCGTACGGCATCATGCCGAGCAGCTGGCGGACATCGTCAATAATATATCTGATTTCAAAACCCAGTTTATCATGGCAAACGACCTCAGACGGAAGGGCCTGCCTGATCTGGCGTCCGCGACCTTTAATATTGCCCTGGCTGCGGCAAAAGACCGTATCGCGAAGGATAAGGACGATTATGAAAAAATTGAAACCCGGTTTCTTGTTGCACGCTATGCCTGCCGAATGAAAAAATTCGACCTGGTCAGCGATTACGCGGATCATGCTCTTGATTCAATAAAAAATTTGAATTTCCAGCATTACTCCAATGAACGAATTGAAAGAATCAATTATATAAACGCCCAGACCCACCTGTGGCTTGCACAGGCGGCTAACGCACAGCAGGATTACTTCAGGGCAATCGCCTGGTTAAAAACATTTCTCAGCCGTTTCCCGAACAGTAGTGATGCCGGATACGCACGCTGCATGATGGGGCGTGCATACCGGAAAATCGGCAGAACATCAGATGCCGTCAATATTCTTCAACGAATTCAGACCGATGATGTATGGGGGAAAAAGGCACGGAAAATATTAAAAGAGGTTGCCAGTGACAGTCAATAAACCCCTTATCCTGTTGATTGTAAGCCTGTTCACGCTGAGCCTTTGCAATAGCGTTAGTGCCTGGGAATGCGATGTTCACCTCAATGCCCCGTCTGCCATCAAGGTAGGCGAAACAAAAACATTGTCAGCCACCGGCGGACCGGCAGGCGGGCATTTCTCCTGGTCCAACACGCCGAACCTGAATCCCTCCGGCGCATCTGCCACATTGACCGGCTTTGAGCCGGACAGGGACGTTCTGGACTATATATATGTCACGGTGACATATACAACTCCAAAAGGTAAATCCTGCTCCGACACCAAATATATTTACGTCTGCCAATGCGACATCGGCATAAACGGTCCAGACGAAGCGAAGATGGGCCAAACCATAACCTTGACCACTGAAGTGGACGATGAAGGCAATGGCAGTTATGAATGGGAGTCCACCGCAAACGTCCTTATCGAGCCATCCGACGACTTGTCAACCGCTGATTTTACCGCTATGGAAGCCGGTACCCATACGGTAACGGTCAACTATACCAGTGAAGACGGAGAAACCTGTTCAGCTGACCACACCATAAATGTTATCTGTGCGGCACAAATCAGCGGCCCAACGAGTGCGCCCTTCGGCGAAACCATTATTCTGTCCGCCCAGGCGGACCCGCCGGGCGGTTATTTTGAATGGACACCGGTGCAAGGACTGGTAGATTACGGTGAAACCGCTGAATTTACAGCGACTGAACCCGGGGACCACACGCTCGAAGTCACCTATACAGACCGTTACGATAACGCATGTACTGCCACTCACCAGATCAGCATCGGGTGTAATACGAAAATTATCGGCCCGAACACGGCCAACCTGGGCGAAACCATCACCCTGGAATCCCAGGTATCGCCGCCCAACAGCGTTTTTGAAAAATGGTCGGACACCGATGGCTTGGTCCCCTATGGCCCCAGGGCGGACTTTACCGGACAGGCCCCCCGGTGATTACTCTGTGGAAGTTTTTTATAACGGCCCCGGCGGCGAGGTTTGTACAGACACCCACACCATAAGCGTGGAATGCGGCATAACCATCACCGGTCCGGAACAGGCACTGACAGATGAAATCATTACGCTGTATGCTGACAGCGGCGGCGACAATGGTACCTGTACATGGACATGTTCGCCGGATGCCGATATTCAGGGAACCGGGGAAACCGCCACCTTTACCGCCTCTTCCCCGGGTTCCTACTGGATTACGGCGACATACACCAACGATAGCGGTGCTGGATGTTCACAAGATTACCAGGTGGATGTCAATTGCCCCTGTGCCGTTGAAATTATCGGGGAGAATACCCTGCCTGCCGGCGAAACCATCGATCTTATGGCCGATGGATTTCCGGAACCGGACAGTGAATTTTATTTCTGGACGCCCGTTGACGGTCTCACCGCCGGGGCAAACGGTACCGCATCCTACGAGGCCCGTGAACCGGGAACTGCCACCATTGAAGTGCAATATTACGCCAACCAGAAATGCAGTCATGATAATTGTTTCACCACCCGCGATATCACCGCATGGGGCATGGCATCCATCCATCCGCCCTGCCCGTGTATCAATACAGGTACAACCATGGCCTCAGACGACTTCACGATCGTCACCGAACCAGCCGGCTTCCAGAATCAGGCGCTTGTGACACCCCTCACATTTACAACAGGCCACCCATCAGAAGATATCATCGTCACCGCCAGCACCAGCACCGGGCCATATGCAGACACCGCTGAAACAACTCTCACAGTGGTCAACGAAAACATAAAAACCGGCATGTCTGTTGACATTTCCGTTCCCAACTATATTATTGAACCCTTAAAGACCATCGGCCTGGCGGATGCGCTGGATTTATCCATCACCACCAGCTTTCAAGAATTTACACAATGCTGCAACTTCGGCCCGGGCACATCAACAGACGGAGACTTTGCCGTCAGCCTGTCCGTTGGTGCCGGCCCCTACACCATTGTCGGGGTGCCCATTCCCCCCAAGTGGAAAGACTATGTGGCCGCCGACCTGTTGAACGCATCTCTGGGCGGTTCCGGTGATGTTAAAATCACAGGCAAATATGCGGTCTGTGATGATATTACTACATGGGGAGGCAGTGGCGATATTACGGCGGAGGTGGAGCTGGCGTCCCAGGTAACAGCAAATGTCCCTACAGTCATCGTGGTCAACGCTAAAGTTTCCGGCTCCTCTGACATCACAGAGACTCTTGGTGCACAAGGAAGCGATCTCCTAATCACCACTAACTGGGGTGGATTGACGGTAACGGGAAGTGTTAAATTTATTGTTTTTGGTGATTACAAAAAGGTAAAGTTTCAAGTCAATAAGACCTATTTTGAAAAGGGCGGGCTGGCACCGGTAAAAATTCCCCTGCCGTCTTTAAATGAATAGCAATTCGGAGACATAACCAATGAATATGAATATCAGAAAATCAAATTTTATCATCCATTCTTTACTGCTTGGATTATTGGTATTGTTCTTTATGCTCTCAGGAAGCTTGCTGTCTGCTGCGGATGACACTTATCCAATTAAAGTTGAAATTATTGAAAAAAGTCAGGCAACTTATGACACGCCTGAAAATACGCTTGCAGCCGCATATTCTGCTTCTGTCAAAGGCGACATGGAATGGTTTTATGAATGTCTAACTCCTGAATCAGTAGAACAATTTAAATTATTTTTTAAAGAGGCAGAAAAAGATCCTCGCGATTTATTTAAGCCCGTAGATGTAAGCCAAAAAGAATTTTATATCGTAAAAAAAGATAATTATAAAGGGACTGTCCTTTTAATATAAAAGAACTCAGAACATATGGAGGGGAAACAATAATAACCCCATCAACATTTGTTCAAATCAATGGTAAATGGAAACGCACGGATGAGTTTGATGATGAAGAAGAATTTCAAGAATTCTATGGCTACCAGAAAATCGAATACCCTGTCAGCGCATCGCCCCGCTCCTATCCATGCCGATGGAACGTGGATTGGTGCCACTGGGTAGAGCAATACAGGGATCAGTTTCCATGGATTGCCCATGTGGCCCGGCAGGCCACGGTTTTATTCACCCTCCGTGACCTGACCGACGAACACGGCAATGCATTATCCATGGATGAGATTGTGCCGGACACCATCCGCCTGAACTATATCCTGCCCCCGCAGCCATGGCAGTTCAAACGGCAGGAGAAGACCGTCATCATCCTTCGCAAGGGGGTCAATCCTTTGTTAAGGCAAAAAAAAGAAGGGTTCATGTACTGGGTCAACCAACAGCAGAGATTTGACCTGACCGGCGCCCCCTTCATGCTGGTTCGGTTCAACCTGTTTGATGCCATGGCCACCCTTCCGGACATGGTCTCTGGCAATCAACACCCGATTACCGTTACCGGTGAACTGAACGATGGCCGGCTGTTCAGGGGTACCGCCGACATTACCCTCACGAGTTGGGAACAGCCCTTTGGCGGCAGCTTCAACTTTCTAGACTGGCTAAAATTTGGCGACATCATGAGCCAATGGTGGAACCGGTGACATGTTATGCATTCCCCTGATTTTACAAAAATGTGTATTGAAAGGCCGTTGCCCCTGAGCCGTTGAAATTACAGACGAGCATATTCTGGCCGCCGGCAAAACCGACTGACCTTTACCACCAGCTTTCAAGAATTTACACAATGCTGCAACTTCGGCCCGGGCACATCAACAGACGGAGACTTTGCCGTCAGCCTGTCCGTTGGTGCCGGCCCCTACACCATTGTCGGGGTGCCCATTCCCCCCAAGTGGAAAGACTATGTGGCCGCCGACCTGTTGAACGCATCTCTGGGCGGTTCCGGTGATGTTAAAATCACAGGCAAATATGCGGTCTGTGATGATATTACTACATGGGGAGGCAGTGGCGATATTACGGCGGAGGTGGAGCTGGCGTCCCAGGTAACAGCAAATATGCCTACAGTCAATTGCTACGTCCCACATTATTTGGCCCCAAAATCTCACATTATTGAAGTGATTCCTATGTTGCAAAATAAGGCAAACAAATCGGCGCTATTTAAATTAAAATCATATGATTAGGGTTTCTTATTCATGCGGGGTAGGCGGGGTCTTATTGGTTCAAATAATGTGGGAAAAAACGGCCAAATAATCTGGGCTATAGCAATCATGTCCTATTTCCAGGCCCGCTATTCACGGACCGGACTTTTTCTCATGGATGAGCCGGAAACCGCCCTGTCGCCCCGGACCCAGGTCCGGCTGCTGAATCTGCTGAGCCAATTAAGCCGTGCCGGTAACGCCCAGTTCATTATTGCCACCCATTCCCCGATTATTCTGGC
Source organism: Thermodesulfobacteriota bacterium (assembly GCA_034189225.1). Lineage (GTDB taxonomy): Bacteria > Desulfobacterota > Desulfobacteria > Desulfobacterales > Desulfosudaceae > JAXHTY01. Next base: position 25,155 of record JAXHVL010000046.1, on the reverse strand, counting down.
CTGCCCCTGGGCCGTTATATACAGCTTTGATCAGGTGCCCCTAGCTTCCATCCGATACGAAGACACCGACCACTACAAGCTTTAAAAAAAATTTATGGAAAACCGGGCGCATTTTTTTTAATGAAAGGCAACCCGATCTTTTTCATTCAAGGACGCAGGCATCCGGTTATGGATTACCTTGCGTGCTGATAAACCGGCCAAAATCGTGAGCATCAGGGTCGCCAACGCCAGCCAGGGGAGCAGATCAAAGTATACGCGAAACCCGAAAAAAAGCGGTATGCCGATGCCAAGCAAGCCGCCGACCACAGAGCCCAGCCCGTCCAATAAAAACAAGTTCAGCAGCTGGGATTCAAACCGAAGCGTTAAAAAAGAAAAGCAGAACCCGCTACCTGCGAGAATAAGCAGTATGCTGGCAAAACCGGCATACCCATGCCACTCGCTGAAAATAAACATGCCGGCAATACCCATGACAGCCAGAGCGGTTAAGCCGCCCCAGGCATTGACTTTCATATTGGAACAGCCCCAGAGCAGGAGGAATACCGAGGACCCGATAAAAAACGCGGCCAGCGGGTTGGCCAGATTCATAATAAACCAGAAAATAATACCGTTTTCAAGATAGATGGCATTGACCCCGATAAATAACCCGGCAAATGCATATAATTGACGATGATAAAGTGGCTCTCTGGTTTGCCTGCTGGCCCTGCATATGGGAAGAAGCCACGCTATACCTCCAACCCCAGTTGCGAGCAAACCGATGAGGATTATATAAGGCACTTTCAGGTTTTCAACAGGAAACATAGTCCCTAAGACACCACGGCCCCATGGTGAATTATCAGTCAGTATCTCACCACTGGGAGGAGTTTTCTGAAAATCAACATATTGGGCATTAAATCGCCTTAATCTCGCAAGTACCCGATCACTATATTTTTGCGGAAGAGATTTTCGTGACGCAACAAGCAAAAAATGATCAAATGGTTTAGATGAAATGAGAAAACCGCTGACATTCAATTCGGCAGCTTTCAGGGTCTTGGCAAATGAATTAAATAATTTCCCGTTTTTATCCACATCTTTGAAGATAATCAATTCGCCGTCCGGTTTTAAATGATTGCGGAAAACCCGAAATGACTCCAGCGTGTGGATATGTTGTCCCGGCTCAAAAAAAGATTTGAGGATAAACGCGAAGGATTCAGCAGATGGTAGCACAATATAGTCAAATTTTTTCCCGCTATCCTGAATATATTGCAGTCCATCGGCCGCAATCGTCTTTACACGGGGCAGATTGTAAATATTCCCATTTACCCAGGATAAATCATTTTTCAACTCATGGAAAATTTCGGGAATAAGATCAACCGCCACTATCTTTTGTGCCTCTGCAGCAATGGCGTGGGCCACCTGGTTCCCACCGCCCGCACCGATGACACAGACATCCGCATTTTTCCTGATGTTATCAAAAATGATATTATCAAAAAAACCAGAACTCAATGAGGGCGTCGTGCGCCATATTGGTAAACCATCATAACAGCATGTAATATTTTCCTTTGCTTTCGAGACACCGGTTGACTGCCAGCAAATAAATGCCAAATGGCAATACTTGCCCCAGAATGACTTCAGTAACGTCGGACTGAAGTCATCGTCCGTAGAGGTGTTGGTCATGTTCTCCGCCTGATGAATGGTCTGAACAAAATTGTCATAATAAAACATTTTTGTATAGGATGTTTCATACTGTCCCGCTATCCACCAGACAATCAAGCAACAAACGCCTGGAAACAAAAACTTCCACAAGTTAATCCGGGAAGTTGCAAAAAAAAATGAAAGCAATGAAAAAAAAGGAACAATTGCAACCGTTCGCAACAAACCCAAATGGGGGATGCTCAGGTTCCCGACTATGAAAGCACATAACAACGCACAAATGGTTACCACATAAAATATCGACCGAAAACGATGATTGGTCAGAATTAATTTAAAACTGATGTATTCGGCGGCACCCCATATAATAAAAAATGGAAGAGAAACGGCTGAAAAAACAAAAATGATGACCAGGAATGTTGTCAAATTAAATGAAACAAACAGATCCGGCGCAAGCTTACCCCAGAAGTGGCTGGCACCGGCTCCAGCGATAAGAATTCCAATGGAAGTGACGGGAAGCATGAAAGTTGCCAGCTTGAATCCTGTCTGAAGACTTCGCAGGCACAACGCAACCAGGCATGCGCCGAGCGGAAAACCAATGCCAATATAAAGGACAAAAAACGGAGCACTGACACTGATAAAACACAATATTCTGTACAAACAGAAGGATAAAAGCGCATACCCCAGCCCCATGAAAAACAATGAGGCAACAAGATCACGGTCGGATCGTGAGTGTTTAGCGGATGGATCTGTGATAATATCTAATCCTTTCACATAATCCTTTCACATGACGCAACAATCATCTCTGCATCAAACATGATTTCAAGGCTGGCGTCATGTCAATCGTTATATGTCACTAAAATCCTGATGGAAGGCTAAAGCCTTCCGCTACATATGCATCCTCAGGCCAGCATCGTTAAGGCTTCCAGGTTCCATGTGGCATAAATAACACTTCTCTGTTGACATGACAATAGGTCCTATTCCTCACATTTTACTGTTGATAAAACATACCAGAATTACTAAAGTAAACCATCTTGAACAAGAGGAGCACCAGCATAAAAACGCAACACATATCCGTGAGGGCCTATGAGAGAACGGGAGCACTGGAAAAACCGGTCGATTTTTATCATGGCGGCTGTGGGATCGGCCATCGGATTGGGGAACATGTGGCGGTTTCCGTATATCGCCGCGCAAAACGGCGGCGGGGCCTTCCTGATCCCCTATATTATCGCCCTGCTGACCGCGGGCATTCCCCTGATGATCATCGAATACGGCTTGGGCATCCGGACCCAGGGCTCGGCCCATATCGCCCTGGGCAAAATCAGCAAACCCCTTCGCTTTATCGGCTGGTTTGCCATCCTGAGCGCTTTGTTTATCAATATTTATTACTGCATGGTCCTGGGATGGACCTGGAATTTCCTGTTTGATATCTCCGGCATTACCACCTGGGGCGCCGACATTGCGGCCAGCAAGGACCATTTTCTGCACATCGTTCTGAAAATTTCCGATGGCCCCTGGCAGTTCGAGTCTTTTCACTGGCACCTGTTCGCCGGCCTGCTGACGACATGGGTGGTGATCTGGGCAATCATCAAAAGCGGCCTGTCCAACATCGGCAAGGTGCTGCTGTTTACCGTTCCCTTTCCCGTGATCCTGGTAATCATTCTGCTGGTGCGGGGGGTCACCCTTGACGGCAGTGCCGCGGGCCTCAACTACTACCTGGCGCCCAAATGGGAGATGCTGGCCAACCCCCAGGTCTGGCTGGCCGCCTACGGGCAGATCTTCTTTTCCCTGTCCCTGGGCTTTGGCACCATGATCGCCTATTCCTCGTTCATGCCTCGGGACACCGAAATGCCCAATTCCGCGGCCATCACCTCCTTTGCCAACTGCTGTTTCAGCTTTCTGGCCGGCCTGGCGGTGTTCAGCATTCTGGGGTATTTTGCGGTGGCCACCAATGTGCCCATGGAAAAAGTGGTGGATGCCGGCCCCGGCCTGGCCTTTATCGTGTATCCGGCGGCCCTGGCCAAGCTGCCCATATGGGTAAGCTTTTTCGGGTACCTGTTTTTCATCGTGCTCCTGCTGCTGGGCGTGGACTCGGCCTTCAGCCTGCTGGAGACCGTGAGCGCGGCACTGTCCGACAAATTCGATTTTTCCCGGACCACGTCCACCACCATCACCGCCGTGGTCAGCTTTGCCGCGGGCCTGCCCCTGGCCACCAGCGCTGGGCTTTACTGGCTGGACATCATCGATCATTTTCTGATGGCGTATGTAATCACCTTTGTGGCCATCCTGGAATGCATTGCCGTAGGCTGGATATTCGGGGCCAAAAAATTCACCGAAGAAGTGAACAAAACCGCGGAAATAAAAATCGGTCCCATTTTTTCGGCCCTGATCATGGTGATCACCCCGCTGATTCTGACATACACGCTGATCAGCTCGTTTATCCAGGAAATCAGGCAGCCCTATGAAGGGTATCCGTTGTCCGCCATTCTGGCCATCGGGGTCGGCGTTATCGTCCTGATTGTCGTTCTTTCCGCCGTGTTATCGCTGGTGGTGACGAAAAATGACAGGGATTATGAAATTGCGTGAGCAACCGTGACGGCTTCGTAAAAAGCTTTTTACGAGACTATCAACCGTGGGCCCCTTTGAAAGTGGGGACAGATGATTTATATTAACATATAAAAGAGAAAGAGGGAGGACCGGACCGATGGAAACAACAGCCGTTATCATGCTGATCGCCGGTTTTGGACTTATTTATGGCGGACTGGCGTGGTGCATCGGGATTGCCTGGTATCACAGCAAAAACCAGGCGGTCGATCAACAGCATCAGTCGCCGAATGACGGTGCCTGATCACAATTGACAAATCAGACAAATCCATTTTTCAGAACGGATGGTCTCGTAAAAAGTCAATTTTGGGACGGCAAAGTAAAAAGTTCAAGTTCGCGGCGCGCAAATCTCGAGGAATGGAGCGTACTCAGCCGTACGTGACATGACGAGAGATGCAGCGCAACAACGAAATTGGACTTTTTACGAAGCCGTCAAAACGGAGGTGCAAGATGTCACTCTATCTCGTGCAGCATGGAAAGAGCCTTTCCAAGGAGGAAGATCCCGAACAGGGGCTTTCGGAGGCCGGCGAAACGGAAACCGCGCGTATCGCCGAAGTTGCAAGAGTTTATGGCGTTGAAGTGGCCGTGATTCACCACAGCACCAAAAAACGGGCCGGCCAGACAGCCAGGCGGTTTGCCGACGCCCTGTCCCCGCCCGGCGGTTGCGATGAGATATCGGGCTTAAAAGCCATGGACGATGTGAAGGCCATGGCCGAGACCCTCAACCCCGGGGACAACCGCATGCTGGTGGGCCACCTCCCCTTCATGGGGCGGCTTGTATCATGGCTCATCACGGGCGACACGGAAAAACCGGTGTTTGCCTTTCAAAACAGCGGCGTCGTATGTCTGGACAAAACCGAGGACGGTCACTGGATTATCAGGTGGACGTTAATGCCGCACATTTCATGATGGTTCGATAAAAGGAAGCGACATGCTTTTCAAAACCAATCCCCTTGGCTGCACCGGCCTGAAAATCATCCTTGGCTGCCTGGTTGTTCTGGCGCTGCCTGTTTGTCATGTATCTGCCGCCGTGACGGAAGCGGTGATTTATCCGGAAGGCGGTACCCTGACCGAAGGGGCCGTGCTGAGCGCCGGTGAAAATACATTTTCGCTGCCGGCCCAGGCCCGTCCGGAAACTCTGACGGTCAGCCTGGGTGATGAACGGTTTCACATTACCGGGCTGACCCGGGAAAAGGCAGCCACCGCACCGTCGGAGGCCATCGCCCGGCTGGAAGCCTCGCTTGAGGATAAAACCCTGGAAAAGGCGGCCATCCAGGACCGGATCAAAACCGTCTCCGGCCAGATCGGTTTCTGGGAAAACCAAATCTCCCGGCAATGGGAAACCGCCGCGGATGCCATGAAGATTGCGGACGCGCTGGAAACCCCGCTTCGGGAGGGGTACCGGACGAAAACGGAACTCCATCGGGAATTGTCAGCGGTTGAAAAAGCCATCGAGGCCATCAGGGAAAAAATTGAGAACCTGACCGGCAGCCGGAACCGTCAGTGGAAAATCGACCTGACCCTGAAGGGGCCGGAAAACATCAAATGTCCGGCAACCTATACCTATTTTTTCCCTGAATGCGGGTTCAAGCCCTTTTACCGGCTCAATGCACACATGGAAAAAGGCGAAATCACCTTTTCATGGAACGCCGATATCTGGCAGCGGACCGGCAGGGACTGGAAGAATGCCACCATTGTTCTGACCACGGCAAGGCCGGCATTCGACCTGGCGCCGCCGGACCTGTCGCCATGGATTCTACGGGAACAAAAGCCCGTCTTTACCCGAAAAAAAACAATGGCGGATACCGCTCGTTATGCCGGTTCACCACGGCGAGAACAGGCCCTTGCAGAAGCCCCGGCCGCCAAAACGGTGCAGAAATCCAGAAAACAGACCACTACCGAATGGCTGCTCGGCAAGCGAAGCATATCCGCCGGTGATCCCCGGCGCATTCACATCGAAGACACTGCCCTGCCGGCGGAATTCGTCCACCTGCTGCGGCCGTCAGAAACGGAAAAATCTTTTGTGCGGGCCGCCATCAACCTGGATGAGCCGCTTCAGGCGCCCCGGGGGGATGCCATCTTCATGATTGAGGGCACGATGGTGGGCCAGTCGTCCTTCTCTGTTCAGGCGCAGGACGCGGATCTGTTTTTTGGAACCGACCCGCTGGTGACGGCCGAGCGAACGCTGGTTGAAAAAAAGAAAGGCAAAGAAGGCTTTATCCGGAACGAACAGACCCATGATCTCAAATGGGAAACCAATCTTGAAAACGCCCATGCTTATTCGGTCGAAACACGGGTGGAAACCCCCGCTCCCCGGGGCCGTGACAAGGCCATTGAGATAACCCGGGAATTGACACCCCCGGCCTCAAAGGCGGCATCCACCCCTGATGTGCTGGTGTGGGAATTGACCGTGCCCGGCGGCGAGACCCTTACGATCCGGGAAGCTGTCACCATCACGGCCCCGTCGTCCATGGACCTGGACCTGGGGGTATAAATGGCGGATTATCGGATAATTCCCGTGGCCCCGCCCCTGTACCTGGTCGTGCTGACGCCGCCGATCAGGGGATTTGATGATTTTATCGGGGTATGGGTGCACGCGGCCGAGCCCCGGTTTATCGTGGACACAGGTCCGGCGGTAACGGCCGATTCGCTGCTGGCAGCCCTGGCCGGGATCATGACGGAGGAGCCCGATTATATTCTGCTCACCCACATCCATATGGACCATGCCGGTGCCGTGGGGGATGTTGCGGCGGCATTGCCGGATGCAGTATTTGTGTGTCATCCCCGGGCCATCGACCACCTGGTGAATCCGGAAAAACTACAGGCCGGCACCATTAAAACCCTGGGCGATACCGGCAGGGCATACGGTCCGATCAAGCCCGTGGCACCGGAAAGACTGATGGACGCGGAGCAATTCAATCACGAGCATCTTGACGCCATTCTCACCCCCGGCCATGCCCCGCACCATGTGAGTTTTCTCACCTCAGGCGGCATGCTCTTTGCCGGTGAAGCCAGCGGCGTGAACATTCGGTTTGCCGAAGACGCCGTCTACATGCGGCCCGCCACTCCGCCCCGCTTCAAGCTTGAAACCTCGGTTGCCAGCCTTGACCGTCTCATTGCAGCGCAGCCGGACACTATCTGCTACAGCCATCTGGGAATGCGGTCCCGCGCCACAGACCTGCTCTACCAGCACCGGGAACAGCTTTTTTTCTGGAAAGAGACAATAGCGAAAGAGATGCAAACATCAAACGATCAGGCGCTTGAAGACCGGTGCGCACAACGCCTTTTAAAAACCGACCCCCTGCTTGCCGGCCTGGCCCATGCCGACACGGCTGCCCTTGGGCGGGAAACTTACTTTATCAAAAACAGCATTCAGGGCATCGCCGGTTATCTGGGATGACCACAGGTCGGTTTTTCCGGCTGCACTGAAATGCTACTCACCGATGCCCCCTTAACAACTGATCAAGGTTTTGTTGGGCGCTTGCATACCCGGGCGCCAGTTTCAGCGCTGTTCTGAGATGCTGAATCGCAGTATCGATTTCCCCTTTTCGCGCCAGGGCCACCGCCAGATTATTGTGCACCTTATAGAGCGAAGGATCGATGGACAGTGCCTGACGGTAATGCTTTATAGTCGCATCGATCCGGCCGGTATCCATCAACAGATTGGCCATGTTGTTATGGGCCTCCACATAATCGGGCTTCAAGTCGATGGCTCGTTGGTAGTGATGCAGCGCAGATACCGTTTCCCCAGCTCGCACCAACGCAAGCCCCAGATTATGGTGAATCACCGGATCACGGGGGGCAAGCCGAAGGGCTTCATTAAAAGCGTCAATGGCGGCCGGAATATCCCTCTTGTTGAAAAGCACTTCGCCAAAATTGGAATGCGTCCTGGCCGAATCCGGATTCATGGCCGCCGCATGCCGGAAATAGTGCTCAGTGTCTTTCCAGTGCCCTGCCTGTGCCAATGCCACAACCATATAAGCGGTCAGCACCAGCCCGATAACACAAAATTGCATCCATCGCGGTGTGTTCAGGCGTCTCAGGATATCAATTCCTCCCCACGCAACAATAACGGAAAGCCCCAGAACAGGTACATAGGCATAGCGTTCGATTACCAGCTGCTGCTGTCCCACGCAAATCGCCAGGTGTGGAATCAGCGGGACGAGAAAAAACAGCAATCCCGTCATGAGATATGGCAATTGCCTCCGCCATTGCCAGCCCCTTATTAAACACATCACCAGAATGGCGGCAGACCCCGCGATCATCCATAAGGACCGCAGATGGGCTAAAGGAACGGGCGGTGAATATAGGGGCAGGTTGGTGGGAATGATAAACTTCCAGATATAAGCAATTATCGAGACAAAACTATTAATAAAGACCATGGGCGACGAAAGCTCTCCGCCCGTGAAGGGTTCCGCCATGTGCATGGTTTTAAAAAAGAACAAAGACAACCCGATACAAACGACGACAAGCAAAAAAAACGGTATCTTTTCAAAGATTAACCTGCTCCCCACCCCCAACGAGGGATAAAACTCGGTATTGGTGTTTGCAGCATATCGGCCGAGGGGCCAATAATCCAGAAGCAGCAACACCAATGGGAAATAAATGGCAGAAGGTTTTGATAACAGGGCCAAAAGAAAGGCCAACATCGTCGCCCAGTAAAAAGACCATCGCAGGCCATTGACATATGCAGCATAACACCCGATGGCCCCTATCAAAAAAAAGGAACTTAAAATCGTGCTCCGGCCCGCAAGCCAAGCAACGGAAGAAACATTCAACGGATGGATCGCCCAGAGGGCAGTGGCAAAAAAACTTTTTAACGATGCCCTTGTAATTGCCTGTAACACCAAAAACAGAAGAATGGCTGTAAGTGCATGCAGCAACATGCTGGACATATGATACCCGCCCGGGTCAAGGTTGAATATTTCATAATCCAACAAATAGCTGATCATAGTAATGGGCATCCAGTAGGGAATATGGGCGGGAGTGGTGGTGACAGCCCTCAGTACGTTAACGAAAAATGAATCCGTCTGTTTCTCCAGGTAGGCAAGGGTATTGATATCATCGGCTAACACCAGCCCGAAGCCCGCGGTCTGGGCATATACGAACACAACAACTGCGCAGAGCAGCAGGCAGGCTGCCAGATTCGCAGCCATATTCAGAGGCCGATCGCTCGGATTGATTCGCGGCGTTGCTGCTGTTCGGTTACGCATTTGAGTGCACTGACATTCTGATTCCTAGATTTATATTATCCCGATATTGTCCTGCTTCACCCAGCCCATTTTTTCATCCGCAAAACGAATCCGGCAATACCCTTTCTTTTCGGCCTCAATGGAAACTTTTGTGCCGGCATGGAGCACAAAAAGTTCCGTGGACAAATCGGAAATGCCCGATTTAACGGAAACCGAAGCGGGGAGCACAATCCCCTTCGGAGTCATCCGCTCCGCCGCCATATTGAACCCGGCCGTGCCGCCGGCCGCAAGTACGACAAAAAGACAGCCATACAGAGCCGCCGAAGGCAGGTATCGTTTCAACACCATCCGCCAGAACAACCCGATTGCAAAGAGGCCATTGAATATCACGGCAATCCATACCATGTGCCGTTGCTGCACCATGTCCCGCCAGAAGAAAATCGCGTGCCACAGGGCATTTTCCGCAGGGGCTTTATCCTTCACAAACGAACGGGCATGGGAAAGATTGAACACAAGCTCCGGGTCACCTGGCCGTAGCGGCATGGCCCTTTCATACCACAGAATGGCCCGGCCGATATCACCCGCCTTGAACCAGGCATTGCCGATATTGTAATAGAGCTTTCCGTTTCGAACACCGCTTTCGGCGATTCTTGAAAACCCGTTGGCCGCTGCTTCGTATTGGCCCTTTTCATAGGCATCCACGGCATTCAAGAACTTTCGGGACAACTCTTGGGCCAGGGCGGTGCCTGTGAAAACCAGGACCACCAGCACAATTATCGCTGTTATGCGCCCTTTTCTTTTCATGGGAGCAGCCTCCGTATGATTCGCCTTGCGGAAGCCAGAAGGTCCTCGGCAGCTTCCGTATCCAGAACGGCCCCACCGTATTTGACGGATTCAATCTCATCCAGGCGGCGGCACACCGATTCGATGAAATCCACTTCACAGCCGCTTTCTGAAAGCAGCGCAGCCGCCTCGTTCCGGGTAAGGGAGACCCCCTGCTTAGCGGCCTTTGCATAAATGGCGGCGATCATTGCCCGGTACAGATGGTCCGCCATGTGCAGGCTGTCTTTTTTTGCATCCTGCAGGGCCTGCCGCGATTGTCGGGCCATTTGCCTTGAAATCGGCTCTCCTTTCTGCCGATACCGGAACCCGGCTATCAGAAGGCCCAGAACGCCGTAGGGGACGGCCAGCATGATGGCAAAAGCCCATGGGGATATCGGGTCCCTGTCCGCTAATGCGTCCAGCCCGCTTTTTATTGAAAAAATATCCTTTCCTGTATAATCCACCGTCTTTTTCCGGACTGCGGGTTTCGCCCGCCCGGGCTCTCCTTCATGAACATTGACATGCGAACGGCCGGGGGCGGGTTTCACCGTGATTTTGATAGAACCCGTGGAGCGGGTGACATAGCGCGCCTTCTCTGTGTCAAAACAGGTCAGGGAAAACGGGCCGATGGTATACTCTCCCGGCGTCAATGCCACCAGGGCGGCTGCGAATTGCTTGCTGCCGGTAATGCCGTCTTCCGTCACCTTAACATTTTCCGTTGGGGTATCCTGATAAACCTTGAAGGCTTCGGGCAGATTCAGGGCCGGCATGGCAGCGTCCCGGATATTGCCCCGCCCTTTTACCGTAATGGTAAGATTGCAGGAGTCCCCTTCGTCCACGACAGTGGCGTCCACCGCCGCTGAAATGTCAAATTCCCCCACCAGCCCAGACGGGTCGCCCGTTCCCGTGTATTCGGGAAGGGGCTGCACGGTGACCTTCACGGGCGCCGCCGCAATTATTCGGGGCACCATCCGCGAATCATTAAAAAAGGAATTAAAGGGGAATCCGCTCCGCCTGGGGACCTGCGTGACCACTTCGCACATGATCCGGGCCTCGCCCACCTGAAAGACGCCGGTTTTCTCAGGGGTCAGGATATAGACCAGTTCGGTGACATCATAACGGCGATCTGAAATGATCTTGGCATAGGACCGGCTGTCGTCAAGCTTCCGGGCATCAAACCCGTCAAACACGGGCCCATCGCGCAACTCGGCATTGCCGATGCGGACGGCGTTGTAAAGCGCCACCCGGCATACGATCTGCTGGCCGATATAGGGCGAGCGGTCTGACACGTGTATTGTTGCAAATACATCTTTTTCCGCCGAGTCCGTGCCGTCTGATGCGTCCTGCCGCACCTGGATCGCGATCATCTCCGTATAAAGCGTCTTGCCGTCAACATCAACGGGCAGGGGCGGAATCAGCAGACGCCCTGTTTTCTGCGGCACGAGGGTGTAAACATACCGGACCTCGCGGGAGGTTTTGCCATTGATGATGGTGTAGTTCTGGGAAGAACGACTGGAGAACACGTCGAAATCCCGAATGCCCGACACATTCACCCGTCCCTTCGTGCCCTTGATCACCACCGTCAGGGTGAGGGTTTCACCGGGCGCCATTGCGGTACGGTTCACCTCCGCTGTCACCGCTGGGGTTTGGGCAAATCCCGGCGTCACCACCGCCATGACTACCAATAGGGCGATAAGCCCTGAGAGTGTCAGGCGGCGGTTGTCTCTTAAATTGGATTTCTTTTTTTCCATCATTAAAACTTCTTAACCAATTTTTCTTTCATACTTTTCTTTGCTCGCCCAAAGAAGATGGTCTCGTAAAAAGTCAATTTTGGGACGGCAAAGTAAAAAGTTCAAGTTCGAGGCGCGCAAATCTCGAGGAATGGAGCGTACTTGGCGGTACGTGACATGACGAGAGATGCAGCGCAACAAAGAAATTGGACTTTTTACAAAGCCGTCAAAGAAAAGTATGAACAAAATCCTTTTACCAGTCTTTTTCCACTGGCGGGCCGTCATAAGCGGGCACCAGGGCGGCACCGGGTTTGTCCTTCAGGCGTCTCAGTCTGCGTTCCGCCGGGTCGTTGTCGCCGGGGTCGCCGGGATCGCCGGGACCGGCCGTCTTTCTTTCGGCGCTATCGTCCGCCTGCGGCTCCTGCCCGCGGCCGTCAGCCTGCCGGGGCTTGGGCGGCGGCGGTTGCTGATCTTCCTTCGAGGCGGATGCCCCGGATTGGCTTCCGGATTGCCGATTTTTCTTTTCGTCGGCCGATGTTTCCCCTGCATCTTCCGATTTTTGCCGTTTTTCGCCGTTTTCCAGCTGCTCGCCGTCTTTCGCGCCCCGGGATTTGTCTTTCTTTTTATCGCCGTCTTTTGCGTCCCTGCCGTCACCGGCTTGCTGCGGCTGCTGTTGCCGTCGTTTCAGTGCTTTTTTCGCCAGTTCAAGATTTTCTTTTGCCCGGCGATCTTCGGGCGCAAGTTCAAGGGCCTTTTGATAATCATCAATGGCCTTTTTGTAATCGCCGGCCCGGAAATGGGCGTTGCCCCGGTTATACAGTATCTTATCTTTGAATGCATCATCCTTTGCCATTGACAGGGCCTTGTCATAATGCCGGAGCGCTTCGTCATACTTGTTCATCTTATAGTAGGCGTCGCCCATATTGTAGTACAAAGATGGATTTTCCGGATCCTTGAGCTGGGCGTCGATAAAATGCTTCAACGCCTTTTCATGGGCGCCCTTTTCATAGGCCGCCCTGCCCTGCCGGACATCACCATACACGCTGCCGGCCCTGGCCGTTCCGCTGTTCATCACTGCAATCAAAAGAGCAATCGCCAGCACCGGGGTCACTGACTTCTGCGGTTTTACAGCCGGCAGTATCGTGGCAATGGCCAGACATAAAAGGGCCAGCCCCGTAAACCACTGAAACCGGTTTTCCCAGACCCGTTTTTTGCCGCTTTCAAGCGTGGCTTCGGTCATAGTCTGGCGGATGTGATCATGATAGATAACGTCAAGATCCATGTCCCCGGCCACCGACCGGACATAGGCCCCGCCGGTGAGATCGGCCATGCGCCTGAGCGTGGCTTCATCCAGACGGGTGAGCACGATTTTTCCGGACCGGTCTTTCTTGAACCCTTCACCGTCTACCGGCACCGGTGCCCCGGATTCACCTCCCACGCCGATGCAGAATATCTTTATTCCCTGCCGGCGGGCCTTTTTGGCGATTTCAACGGGGTCGCCATCCGCGGTGTGCTCACCGTCGGTGATCAGGATAATCGCCTTGTCCGCCGGACTTTCAGCATCAAAGGCGTCAAGACACGTCTCCAGGGCGGTTGCGAGGTTGGTGCCGCCCACCGGAAGATAATCCGGAGACAGGGCCTTTAAAAATATCTGAAAGGCGGCGCCGTCCATGGTCAGGGGACACTGGATAAATGCCCTTCCGGCAAAGGCCACGAGCCCGATCCGGTCGCCGGATAACCGGCCCAGCAGGTCAATGATTTCCCGTTTTGCCCGCTGCAGCCTGTTGGGATCGATATCCTCGGCCAGCATGCTTCTGGAGCAATCCAGCGCCACCACGATGTCCACGCCCCTGCGTTTAACGGTCTCCCATTTATAGCCGTACCGTGGACCGGCCAGGGCGATCACCATGAGCACGAAAGCGGCCATGGCCAGCAGGGTTTTCACCCACCGGCGCCTGTTACTTGCCCGGCTGGCAATGCGGTCAAGGCCCTCGGCCGTCGCATACCGGCCCAGGATGTGCCGGCGGCGCGCCCGGCCGATCAGAAACAGAACCGGCACCACCAGAACGGCCCATAACCACAACAATATGTAAGGATGTTCAAATGTCATGGCACTTCCAGATATCGGGTGTTTTCCGCTGCCGTCTGCAGAATAACCAGGATCAGCGCCAGCATCACCAGGGGCGGGTAAAGTTCCCGGTAATCGGTATATTGTTCCACCGGCACCTCGGTTTTTTCCATCCGGTCGATGGTCTTGTATACCCGCCGTAGCGCATCGGTGTTTTCCGCCTTAAAATAGACCCCGCCGGTCCTGTCCGCGATGCGCTGAAGCGTCACTTCATCCATGGACACCTGTTGATACACGTACTGCTGTCCGAACAATGGGTGGTTGACGAGAAAAGGCGCCCGTCCGTCTCCGCCCACACCGATGGTATAAATTTTCACCCCCCGTTTTTCGGCCATGGCCGTTGCCTCGTCCGGGGAAAGCTCGCCCGCGTTGCTCTCGCCGTCGGTTAAAAGAATCATCACGTTTGATTTGCTGTCAATGTCCTGCAGCCGTTTCAGGGCAATGCCGATAGCATCGCCGATGGCCGTGCTGTCCCCGGCCGCACCGATCTCCAGGCGTTCCAGGACATAGGCGATGGTATCATAGTCCCGGGTCAGCGGCACCTGGGTAAAGGCATGGGTGCCGAACACCACCATGCCGATGCGATCGCCGGTGCGGTTGGCAATAAAATCCGATACCACGGATTTGACAGCCTCGAGCCGGTTCACCACCTCGCCTTTGGCTTCAAAATCGATGGCCGCCATGCTCTTGGAAACATCCACGGCCAGCACGATATTCACCCCTCTGGTAAGGGTCTCCACCTTGCGGGTGCCCCATTGGGGCCGGGCCAGGGCCGCTATTAACAGTATTAATGCAGCATATCCCAGTACGGCCGGCAACCAGCGTGTCCGACTCCAAAAGGAGCGAGCAATGCCGGCGGCAAAACCCGTGGTTGAAAGGTCCATAACAGGTTTGGTCCGCCAGCGCCCGGTATAGACAACGATGACCGGTACCACCAAAAGCAATGTCAAGAACCATGGATCGGCAAACCGGAACATCGTTGCTTATTCCTCCCCGCCATTTCCCGGTTCCTCGGGCATTGTAGTGTCAATCACCCGCCGCACCATTGACAAATCATCCTTCATGCAGGATCCCTCACAGGGACGCTTGGCAAACTTCACTTCATCCGCGAACCGAAAAAAGGTTTTTATATCACCATACACCTCGGTGGAAAGGTGCTGTTTCGCCAGCACCGGCAGCAGTTCCTCGGTGGTCATCTCGGGCGCGTTAATGCCGTACCGCCGTTTTAAATATAACCGCAAAAGCGCGGACAGCCGGAAATAATACAGAACAGGAGACAGATTGTCATCCTGTTCCAGGTCGGCCAGCAGCCGCAGGGCCTCCTCATGCGCGTGTTCATATACGCTGGTCTCCACCGTTGCAACTTTCTGGTTCCGGCTTCGGCGTCGCCACCACCAGACAAGAACGGCCATCATCAGCGCGGCCAGGAGTCCGCCGGCAACGGCATAATAAACAAGGGGGTTGGTCCCCACCTGCACCGGCGGACGGATATCATGGATATCCGGTTCTCCCTGCGTGGCCGCAAGGGGCGCGGGGCTGGTGATGACGTTTCCCGGTTGATTGCCGTCCGGGCGAGGCGCACCGGCCGGATCGGCAGATAAGCGGGCCGGGCTCAAACACAGGCAAAAAGCAACCAGCAGCACCATCAAGACCGAACTTGGGTATTTGCGCGCGTACCGCTTTGCCATGCTATCGCATCCTTTTTGAACGCATCTGAAAATACCGCGCCAGTGCATCGGCCGCATGGGTCTCCTGCTCCGCGGCCCGGTCCGCATGGATCTGAATACAATCCACATCGCCGGTTTTCAGCATGGCGTAAACCGCGGCCTGCTGTTCCGCCATACGGTGCTCACAGGCTTTGCGAACACTTTTGTTCGAAGCGTCAATGACCTTTCGGCCGCCGGTCTCCATGTCCATCACCCGGACAAGCCCGCCCGCCGGAAGGGCCCGGTCCCCGCGATCGGTGACAAACACGCTCACCAGATCGTGTTTCCGGGAAACCGTCCGCAATCCCCGTGAACAATCCCGGGATAAAAAGTCGGAAATCAGGAACGCTACGGTGCGGCCGGGGTAAATTCTGCCCAGGTAGGAAAGCGCCGCCTGCATATCCGTTCCCCGGTGTTCCGGCGTATAGGTAAAAATTTCCCGGATCACCCGCCAGATGTGGGAAGCGCCCTTTTTCGGCGGAATATACTTCTCCACCCGGTCGGTGAACAGGATCGCCCCCACCCGGTCATTGTTCCGGATGGCATTAAATGCCAGAATGGCCGATGTTTCCGCGGCCAGGTCGGTTTTCCGGACCGCTGTGGTGCCGAACCCCATAGAGGCGCTCACATCCACCAGCAGCATAAGCACCAGCTCCCGCTCTTCCCGGTAACGTTTGACAAACGGCCGGCCCATCCGGGCCGACACGTTCCAGTCGATGGTTTTCACGTCATCGCCGATGGCATACTCCCGGACTTCCTCGAACTCAATACCGGTGCCCCGGAACACGGACCGGTAACTGCCGGCCATCATGGTGTCCACCATGCGCCCGCTTTTGATATGAATCCGCTTGATCTTTTGAATAATTTCCGGCGAAAGCATGCGTTCCAGTCCAGTCCATAAGTCGGTTTTCAGCGCGGAAACGCAGAGGACGCTCAACGGGTCCCCCTCGGCGTCTCAGCGGTTGTAAACAATTTTATCCTCAGGGCACTTCCACCCGGTCAAACACCCGCTCGATCACCTGGTCCGGGGCGATGTCCTCGGCCTCGGCCTCGTATGTGAGAATAATGCGATGCCGCAGAATGTCCGGAGCGATGGACTTGATGTCCTGGGGGGTGGCATAGGGCCGGCCCCGCAACAGAGCGTGGGCCCGGGCGGCCAGGCTGAGAAATATGGTGGCCCGGGGAGAGGCGCCGTACTGGATATACTGAGCCGCATCCACTCCGTATGCCGCCGGATCGCGGGTGGCAAACACAAGATCAACAATATAATCCATGAGCTTGTCTTCCATGTAAATATCACGAACCAGTCGGACCATATCGTTCAAACGATCCGGCGTGATCACCGTTTCCACGCTCGGCGGTTCGCCGAACCCCACCCGCCGCATGATCTCCTTTTCCTCATCCCGGCTGGAATAGCTCACCACCAGCTTGAGCATGAAGCGGTCCACCTGGGCCTCGGGCAGGGGATAGGTTCCCTCCTGTTCGATGGGGTTCTGAGTGGCCAGAACCAGAAAGGGATCGGAAAGGGGGAAGGTCTCGTCCCCGATGGTCACCTGCCGCTCCTGCATGGCCTCCAGCAGGGCGGACTGAACCTTGGAGGGGGCCCGGTTGATCTCGTCGGCCAGGATGATATTGTTGAAAACCGGTCCGCGTTTGACTGTGAAATCGCCGGTTTTCGGCAGGTACACCTCGGTGCCCACCAGGTCTGCCGGCAGCAGGTCGGGGGTGAATTGAATACGCTTGAACGAGGCGTCAATAGTATCGGCAAGCGCCTTGACAGCGCTGGTTTTGGCAAGGCCGGGCACCCCTTCGATCAGGATATGCCCCTTGGTAAAAAGCCCTACCAGCAGGCCGTCTATCAAATCGTTCTGCCCCACGACCACACGCCCCATCTCCTGCCGTATCCGGCTTATAATCGAATGGGCGTCCGTCACCCTGTCTTTTAACTCTTCCATCGCCACAACGGCACCTCCGTTGGTTATATCAAGTGAAAATCCACGCGCTTCTGTCAATCAATTTTTCAAAAATAGAGACTAAATGCTGCATTGTCAAGTCTCTGTATGACCGCTGAAGGATGAACGGAACGCCACGGCGAACGGCCCGGATTTGCATTGCTCAGGAATACATGGTAATTTGGCACAATATACGGAGAAAATTGAAATGAAACGCCTTTTCCAATGCCATGCTGCCTTCATCGTGATCGGTGCCCTCTGCCTGGGGGGCGTCTTCGCGTTGCCGGTCCACGCGGAAACACCGGATTTTTCCGTCAATAAAACTTTTCTGAGCAAACAGCCCGAGGATACTGTACTCTACCTTGAATCCAGCGCTTTTGGACCGAAGCGCACCCATCTGGCCTATGTGGTTGCCAATGAAAAGGGGATGCGGGTGATGGTCAATCAGAAAGTCGGCAGCTTGTATGACCATATTGCCAAGGGGCACCCGATTTTCAGCCCGAAGCAAAGCCGGGTGGGCTATATCGCAGATAAGGACGGGAAAAATTTTGTGGTTGTTGACGGCACTGAGTACCCCGGTTATGACGGTGCCTGCTGCCTCACATTCGGCCCGCAGGGTGACAACTTTTCATATGTTGCACAGAAGGGAGATAAACAGTTCGTCGTTTTGAACGGCAAAGCCCTTGAAAAACACGATATGATTGACCGGAAACGGGGGGTCATGTTCAGTCCGGACGGGAAGCACACCGCCTATGTTGCCCGCAATAAAACCGCGGATACCGTCAGTGTCATTCATGACGGCAAACAGGGACCGTCATTCGATAAAATCACGGAAATCCACTTCAGCCCGGATTCACAAAAACTCGCTTACATCGCCGTAAATGGCAGTGAATATTTTATTCTGGAAAACAGTAAGGTGGTTTTGAGGGAGATTGACAAGGCCGAGGCACTGACCTGGCAACCGGATAGCGCCACCTTTGCCTGCATGGGCATCAAAACCGGGGACTTCATTGTAATCAAAGACAAAAAAGTAATCAATGCCGGCGGCTATAATGTCAAAACCATTTTTGACAAGAAAAAAGGTTATACGCCCATGCTGCCCAAGACCACGCCCCCCGTTTTCAGCCCGGACGGTGAGCGATTTGCCTACACCAAAATGACCGGGCAGCAGTATCAGGTCATTGTCGGCGGCACGGCCGGCCCGGCCTTTGATCTGGTGAGTACGGTTGTTTTCAGTCCGGATTCCAATCGTTATGCATACATCGGCATCAACAAAAATCCCTATGTGGATAAGCAGGCGGTCATCCTTGACGGCAAAACAGGCCCTGCTTTTCAAAAAGTCGATTTGCCGGTATTCAGTCCCGACTCAAAGCACTTTGCCTATAAAGCATTTACAGACGACAAATGGATGATGATCCTGGACGACACCACCCCTCAATCTCCCTATGATATTGTGGGCGAGCCGGTTTTCAGCGATAATTCCGAGGCATTTGCATACCGGGCCATGACGGGAAAAAAGTGGCGCATTGTGCATGACGGAAAAGCGCATGCCTCCCATGATGCCGTTAGCACTCCCTATTTCAGCCCGGGTGGAAAACGATTGGCCTACCATGCAGCTGACAACAACAAGATCAAAATGATTTTGGACAACCAGGTAAACGGCCCCTATCTGGATGTAACCCGGCCCTATTTCAGTCCCGATGATAAGCATGCGGCCTATCTGGCAAAGCTGCTTCCGGAAAAAGGTCAACCAACGAAAGCCGCATGTATTGTCGACGGCCAGCAGGTTTGCATTTTCACGACTTACATGCCGGGTATCAAGGATCAAATCATTTTTGACAACACCAATCGGTTCCATTTTATCGCAAGTCACCTCAACCAGAAGGAAGAATTATTTGAGACGTTTTTATTTGAAATAACCATCAAGCAATAGATGACGGCCATTGAAACCATCTCCTAACACTCTCGTTTCCATTGTCGTACCGGTTTACAATGAATCAACGCTTCTTTACGCCTTTACAGAGACGCTGGAAGACGTTGTTCAGGTGCTTCACCTGAAATGGGAGATCATTTTCGTGGACGACGGCAGCACGGACGACACATGGTCTGTGCTTTCCGATATCCATCAGACCCGTGAATCGGTGATGCTGATCTCCCTGTCCCGGCGCTTCGGAAAAGACACGGCCGTTTTTGCCGGCATGGAAAATGCGCGGGGCGATGCTGTGGTGGTCATCGATGCGGACCTTCAGGACCCGCCCGAAATCATTCCTGAAATGATTGAAAAATGGCAGTCGGGCAACGATATCATCATCGGCCTGCGACAGGACCGTCAGGGCGAACGGTTTTTGCGGAAACTGGCCACCCGTTTCTTTTATAAGCTCATCCAGAAAATATCGGACATCGACCTGCCGCCTGATGCCGGCGACTTCTGCCTGCTGGACCGGCGGGTGGTCAAAGAAGTCAACCGGTTCAAAGAACGGACGCGATACTTCCGCGGTCTAATCGGATGGGTGGGGTTTCGCCGGGCCTTTGTAAGATATGAACGTAATCCCCGGCAGGGGGGGCGTTCAAAATGGCGGTATTCCCAGCTGGCAGCGTTTGCCATTGATGCCATCACCTCATACAGCCGCCTGCCCCTGAGAATATGGACAATGACCGGCATCGGCGCCGCCATGCTTGGCTTTTTATACGGACTTTATGTACTAGTCTACACCCTGATCACCGGCGGGGATGTGCCGGGGTACGCATCGCTGGTGATGATTATCCTGCTACTCGGCGGCACCCAGCTGATATCCATCGGCGTTATCAGCGAATATATCGGTCATCTGTTTATTGAGGCAAAAGAAAGACCATTGTTTATCGTGCGTGAAATCAAAGCCACCCAAAAGACACCGCATACGCATGACCACTGACTGCGCCAGAGATGAGACAGCCATCAACCGGGCCTTGCAGCTTCAGCATACGCTTTATCAATCCCGGAATCCGGCGCGTCGATGGCTGCACTTGAGCCGCGTACAATGGATTATTGACCATGCCGCGGCATATGGAAAAACGGCCCGGGGGCCTATTGTGGATGTGGGCGCGGGCTGCGGAGCGATCCTGCCGGGGCTCAGCGAACTTTTTCACGCGGTGCTTGGGATTGACAAGCAGCCGCTCTTTCTGAAGGATGCCGGCACAAGCCCCATCGTCGGCAGGGGCCAGATCCACCTTGCCGCGGGGGACCTCCGGTCGCTGCCGCTTCAGGAAGATGCCGCCGGAGTCGTTATCTGCTCCGAGGTGCTGGAACACATCAAAGCCCCGCAGGCCTGCCTCAACGAAATCTACCGCGTGCTCGCTCCCGGCGGCATTCTCATTCTTTCAACCCCTCAACCCTTCAGCCTGGTGGAAATCATCGGCCGAATTGCCTTTTCAGCGCCGGTGCTGCCCCTTGCGAAGCGGATTTACAGGGAGCCGATAGCGCCGACGGGCCATATAAACCTGATGTCCATGAAAACAGTCACCCGGCAACTCTCAAGGGCCGGTTTTGCCATCCTCAAAACTCATCGTTCGGGACTTTATCTGCCGGGCATTTCCGACCTCCGCAGCGACCGGATTCAACAAGTTACCCGGCGGCTCAATGCCAAGCTCATGAACACCCGGCTTGCGCCCCTTCTCTGGACACAATTCTTCGTCGCCCAAAAGCCACAGTCCGCCATGTCCAGTAAAAAAGAACAACCCCGCATACGGCGATAAGCGTTGACAGTGTCAGCAGATTCGCCCCTTTCTGCAACTTGGATATTTCAAAAGGGAAAGACCGGTACCGGGTAAAGGCCGTGGCCGCATCTGCTTCATCGATTGTAAAATGGGCACCCGGTTCGCAATTGTTCGCGCCGGGGAAAACATAGCATGCAGGGTTTTTCAGGTTAAGCCGTCCATTGGTGGTCTTGAACACTGAGCCCGGTTCAAGGGTTTTAAGGGGAAATCCCTCCAGCCCATACCCGAACATGGAGTCATAACAAAACAGCTGGGAATATCCCATAACAATGGCGTCATTTCTGTATACCGGCCCGCCCATTTTTCCGTCTTTATCCATACACACGGAAATATCGGTAATGGCGGGCTCCCTTTTGCCATCCCGGACTTCCTCATAGGCAAGAACAACCCAGGTTGGTGAATAGAGTTGTTCCATATAATAGGTTTTATCAACCCATCCGTTCCATCCGACCACACACCCCATACCGAGGACCGCCACGATCACCTGGAATCGCTTCAACCACGGCACTCGCTGGACAGCCATGATTGTCAGCAATATAACAAACGGAATATACATGCAAAACCATCGCGTGCACTGGGTGCTGCTGGCAAGCAGGGGAATTTGTTTCAACAATCGGCTCCAGCCCGGCGAATAAAAATTCAATGCAATGGGCAGCAGACACAGTACCAACACCATTGCAAACAGGGCCCCGCCTTTTTTTGACGGGCCGGTCCTTTTTCTGAGAAATCCAAATAGCAGATAAATCAGGCCCGCCCCCATCAGAAGCAGGGGCACCGCGGTCACGCCGAACTCAAATTCATGACGGTTCAGGTTCAACTGCATGTTGACCATGGATGTCCGGGCCTGCTGCCAGGCGGGGAAAAAAAACAGGGATTTTACCAGGACCATCAGCAGGTCGGTCAAATCCGGGAACTGGGGTAAAGGATAGTAAGTTCTCGGCACCTGTTGCAAAAAATGAAACACCCCGGACAACTTGGCGGCCGCCAGCCCCAGCATCACCATGACAGCCCCTGCAACCCGTAAAGCAAACGACCGGAAATCGAAACGGTCCCCCAGGAAAAGCCCTGCCGTCAGGCAAAGCAGCAGTACACTCAAAAAAACCGGCGGAAGAACCGTCTGCAGACCTGAATAAATCATATACCCCAGGAAACATCCCGCCATCACAATGGCATAAATCCCGAAAAACCGGGCTTTCCGGCTTCCTGACGGCGTGGGTATAAGGAAAAGCAGCGCACACCAAGGCACGAGCATGAACGCATGGTAGTTTAAATGGCCAATGGCCATGCGATAGACATAAAACCCGTTGAATAAAAACAGCACGCCCCCGAAAAAAGACAGCATCACGCCGGCGGAACTGATCCGAAGAAGCAGAAAATAATATCCCCAGAAGCCAATGGCTGCGAAGATAAAAAAGGTAAAAACAACGGCATTGAGGGGACTCATAATAAAGGTGAGGAACTGGGGCACACAATAGTAAAAATGAATCGGATGGGGAAACGCCGGCACACCCCCGCAAAAAGCCGGGGAAAACCAGAACACGTCGTCAAGCCCATTATTCCGGAACCAGAAATAGCCGTCCAGCAACTGTGGTAAAATAATACCGTAATCATGGCCCAGGGTATGACGGGTATTATAAAAAAAGCCGACAAACAAGAAGAAATGAACCAAAATAATCCCAAACCCCGCCCCCCCGATAGCGCATCGTTTCCATGGGATCCTTTTGAGGTTAATTTTCACTGACGTTCTTTACCCTTATCTACTTGATGACGGCTTCGTAAAAAGTCCAATATCTGTGTTGCGCTGCATCTCTCGTCATGTCACGTACCGCCAAGCACGCTCCATTCCTCGAGATTTGCGCGCCTTGATCTTGAACTTTTTACTTTGCCGTCCCAATTTTGACTTTTTACGAGACCATTTACTTGATGGGCCTTTTTAAAAACCTTCTTTTATTGTGCTTTAAAACTATCTATATTATGTTATGGTAACAGATAACCTCAGGATAACAAAATCATATAAATGTTAACCGCTCTGAAAACATCCCCATACAGCTACAATCACACCGCCCGGACCGTGCTCCGGCTGCTGCTGAGCAGAGAAATCAGCCGCCTGAAATGCACCAGGGCCATGGCAAACCTGGGTGCCTGCCTGTTTAACAAACAACCGCCGTTTTATCCTACGGTCATCCAGTTCGATGTCACCAACACCTGCAACCTGAGCTGTCCCGGCTGCCTGACCGGGCTGGGGGTTTACCGGCGGCCGCCCGGTAAAATGGCCTTTGATAAATTCGCCGCCGTGGTGGATGAAGTAAAAGATACCACGGCCCTGGCAGTATTGTACAATTCCGGAGAACCCATGATGCATCCGCAGCTGGCAGAGATGGTGGCCCACCTCTCGGCCGCTGACATAGCCTCGATTATCAGCACAAACGGCCATTTCATCGATTCTGCAGACAAGGCCGAAGCCCTGATTCACGCGGGCACATCTTTGATCATCTTTTCCCTTTCCGGCGCCACCCAGAACACCTACGAGATGTATCATGCCGGCGGCGATCTCAATATGGTACTACGCGGCATCTCGCTTCTGGCCGACGCCAAAAAACGCCTGCGCCGGAAGATGCCCGTCATTCTGGTACGGCTGCTGATCATGCCTCATAATCTCCATGAATTGGATGCCATGAAAACAATGGCAGAAAAATACGGCGGTGAAATTATCGAGACCCGTATGATCCGATGGCGCACGGAAATCGTGGCCACCCGGGAACAACTTCCCCATCCGACCGACACTCCCCGGCTGAACCCCCGGAACAAAGTCTGTTTGTGGCCATGGCTTATTTCCGTTATCAACTGGGACGGCATGGTAACCCCCTGTTGTTTTTTCAACCTCGATCTTCCGGAAATGGGCAATGCCTTTGCCCCCGGTGGTTTCAGACAGGTATGGCAAGGCCATCAATACCGGCATTTCCGCCAACGGATGCGCCGCGGGAAAAACACGATCCCCATCTGCCGGCAATGCCCTGCGGAAACGGGTTTTCAGACCACTTTCAGCCGGCAGGACCGGACGATCCGCGTCGCTGCCGGGCATATGGAACAAGACACTTACAAACGGTAATCTCAATTTTTCGTTTATTGCCAAGTTTTTCAGTTTGCCGAAACAACTGAACAGCAACACGTGCCCAGCCCCTTGCAGCGAAGCCTAGCAGGGGCGGTTTTTTTCGGAAGACGCGGGCAGACTGTCTGAGCAGACGAGGCTTAACGCATCTGCATGAACGGACAGGCGAGTTTCTGCCCGCGCCGAAAAAACCGTTCCTGCGAGGGAAGCCGAAAGCTGCGGGGCGCCCTTTCTTTTGCATACTTTTCTTTGGGCGAGCAAAGAAGATGCACTCGTAAAAAGTCTGATTTTTTGACCATGAAGCGCATGAAGATTATGAAGAAATAAAAAATTAACAATAATTTTAACTTCATGCTCTTCATGTTCTTCATGGTTGAAGTAAACATCCGGCCCCAGAGGGGCCGGCTTTGGTTACTCCTACATCCCACAATAATTGACCCGGCGATTCCCAGAATAATTGACCCTGCTTACCCCGCCATGTAATTTTAAAACACTTCCCCCGCCTACCCCGCAGTAAAAAAAGCCTTCTTTTT
>JAXHVL010000045.1:0-86315 GCA_034189225.1 Thermodesulfobacteriota bacterium | reverse complement strand
ATCTGGCAACAGGGAAAGTTAATTTAAACGAGATCGTGTATCAGTTGAAAGAGCTTCAAAATCCTTTAATGCTGGGTATTTTAAAAGAGATTTTAACCAGCTATGATGATCTGATCGCAGAGCGGTTAACTCATCATGGCGGGGTATTCCCGCCGAGCAAGGCCCGTAAAGGACTGGGACGCCATGTTCGCAAAAATGACCCCCAGGAGCGTTTTTGTCACGGCCGTAAAATCCGAAAACGCGGTTACCGGAATCGATCTAAAGAAATTGCCACGGTCTTTGGCAAGCTAGAGTTGCCGGTCCGGGTGGCCGAGTGCTGTACCTGCGGGGCTCGATATTCACCATTGTTAAGTGCCCTGAAAATGACACCATATAGCCGCAAAGAGGCCAATTTTGAACACGAGGTCATTGAAGCCGTGATCGATACCAACTATCGACGATTAATAGAGGGCAGATCCATCGATATCTCTCTTGGCGGCATTCATAATCTCGTCGTCGGCAGCGATATTGATCAGATGGATGAAGCCCCTATGGATATTGAGGATCTATCGGCAATCATGGCCGACGGCACCGGCTTTAAACAGCAAAAAGGCAAAAAAGGGGAGCTTCGGGCTGTCATCGGCGTGGCGAACTCCGGCAAAGTCGAACCATTGGGCACTTTTGCCAACACCCCATGGAGCGATATCGAAAGCATTGTCAAAGAACGATTCACGGAGACCAAGGCTTCTGGTATCCCTTTTATCTATGATGGCGAACCGGGTCTGGATAACTTCTTATCCGATGTGGCCGAGCCACAACGTTGCACCTGGCATGCCCCCCGGGGGCTGTATTATTCCTTATGGGAAGACGGCCTTAGAAAAAAATTCAGTCAACCCCATATTGATAATCTAAAACACCTCATCGGCATCGAACTCCCAGAGACCGATTATGAATTGATCGATGAAAACGATAAACAGCAGGTTGAAGAAAAATATAAATCCAGCAAAGCCGAGATTATGGCCTTAATCGCCACCTTTAAAGAAAAAGGCTATCACCACGGTGTTTCGTATTTAGAAAATCTTTCTCAAAGGATGTTTACCAATATCGAATTATGGTTGAAGACCGGCGTAATCGCGCCCAAAACCACTTCACTGCTGGAGCGCATTTTTCGTGAAATTGGCCGTCGTATTAAACGTATTGCCTGGGGATGGTCCGATGCCACGGTCTCCAAACTTTCAAAAATGATCGTCCTTAAAAAATATTCCAAAGAAAAATGGGAACAATACTGGAAACAAAAACTGGGCATTGAAGGTAACTTTGTAATTGAGATTGATCATATTGAAAGTTGCCCGTGCCAACACTTTTGAACGTTACCAATTTTTTGATCGATTTCGAATCAAATTCCTCAGACCGGTTTGTTACCAGACCCCTGACGACTGAGTCAGGGCCGAGGGCAGGAAAATACCCGGTGCAAAAAGGGCGATCACCTCTTCGGTCAGCGTATCGATATCGGCTTTTCCGCGGGTCTGCTTCATTTTCTTCTGCATGTAATTGGCAGACCGGAAAATCGCACCGGCAAGCATTTCAGCGGCATGTTCGATATTGATATCCGGCCGGACATGTTTGTTGTGAATGCCCAGGGTAAAATCGTTGACAGCAATATCTTTTATTTTTTCCTCGAGTTTCCGCGTGGCATCCTCCAGGTCCTCGGGCAGGCCGAACCCCATGCCCATTACGATGTTACAGATATCCGGATCGGCCAGCAGGAACGCCAGCGTGGTTTTAACCCGCAGCC
This sequence comes from Thermodesulfobacteriota bacterium, assembly GCA_034189225.1. Lineage (GTDB taxonomy): Bacteria > Desulfobacterota > Desulfobacteria > Desulfobacterales > Desulfosudaceae > JAXHTY01. The sequence continues at coordinate 84,541 of JAXHVL010000045.1, read as the reverse complement.
GCACATAATCCACGGGATGAATGGTTTCCAGATCAATCTCCGCAATGGCGCTGGATACCGCATCTTCCCACTGGGCATAGGTCTTCTCCAGCAGGGTCACAAAAATATCCTGCTTGTTTTCGAAGTATTGATAGATGGTTCCCCGGGCGATTTTTGCATCCTTGATGATGTCCGAAATCTGGGTGCGATAAAACCCGTATTTTGCAAAACGCTTTTTGGCACACTTAAGAATGTGCTTTTTCCGTTTTTCCGCCTTCATTATATTTTTCCCCGGACCGGTCCCGATTCCTGCCGGCCCTTTATGATGTTCAGATGTTAAGATGTGCCCATCCATAAATTGCTATTTTGCCCGATTTCTGCGTCAGGCTCAAATTTTAATCCTCAAAATACGCAAAGTATTCCTCCGGTTAAAATTTTCGCCTTCCTTGAACTCGACCAAAATATCTAATTTCTGGACGGACACTAAGATGCATTCAATTCCCGGGATGGTCGTCAAACCCGAAATGCGCCGGGGCATAAATTTGAAACAGTGTTAACCTTTTTTGTTGACACAGGGTCTGTTTAATAATAAAACTGACATGTCAGTTTCTTTATGTTAAAAATATAAAAAAGTCAAGAACTGTCGTTTAATTTTCAACAATGTGTTCTACAAAACTGGAAGAGCTGCCGGAAATGGAGACGCTGGCGGACCTGGAAGACATCACCGACGACCGGGTTGATCAGCTCACCGATTAACCGGGTTCTATATCTTAAATAAGGAAAGGAGGCGATAATTTAACAAAAAAGACGAAACGTAAGACCAGACAGCACCGGTTGCGTCACTGAACTAATTGGTAAGTTTGATTGTAAATTTCTATTGACATGACACGTACGGGATGAATATTAATGACTTGTTTTACAGACGAAATCGTCTGAACGAAGGAGGAAAAGATTATGGATATACCCAAGGATATCAGCATCGATGAACTGCTTTTGAATTTTGCCCCGGATATGGCGAAACAAATGATCGAGAAAAACGGGGCCGCCGCGGAGCTCAGCGGAACCGAATTTTCAATGGTGGTCGATGTTTCTGGTAAAAAATATTGTTATGTGGTAAAAAACGGGACGGATTTCGACGTCAAGGAAGGGGATATGGACAACCCCATGGTGTCTATCTCCATTACCAAGGATGACATGAAGAAAATGATTGAAACCAACAGCCTTGACATGCTGCTGGGGATTCAGAGCGATCTGAACAAGAGAAAATATGATACCCTGCAGACACTTAAAGGCAGTTTTGTGGCGGAACTGGCCAATGACGACGGCAGTGCCGTTTCCATCAAAACATCCTTTAACGGCGCGGAAACACCGAGCGCGGTTTTCAAGATGAAGACCTCGGATTCCATTGCCCTGGTCAACAAGGAAACCAACCCGGTGAACCTGTTCATGTCCGGCGGCATGCAGATCGAAGGGGACATGGCGTTTGCAATGCAGACCCAGCCCCTGTTTACATAGCAGGAAAGAAATGGTAGACGTTTTAATCGATATCCCGTATAGTTGTTGCTTTATGTTGGAATGTAAAGGCATGTAACATGTCAGGAACTAATGGCATGGCAAATTGTTTTAACACTCAGAATACAGCACCAAGGGCCTCGTCATGCCGCCTTGAAGGCGGCATGACGGAGCATCTTGAGGGGAGGACGCGATTTTCCTGGTGGAGGAAATTGAATTTGCCGGGCCATCAAACTTATTGATTGGGAGGGTACGCTTTGACAGACAAAATGCCGTGGTTTAAAGAGTACAAAGTGTTCGGGATTCCGGAAACGCTGACGCCGTATCCGGAAAAATCCGTGGGTGACATTCTGGACGATGCCGCAAGGAAATTTAAAAAGACCGGCCTTATTCAGAACAACTATAAAATGACCTATCCCGAGGTCAGGGACCATGCCGACCGGCTCGCAGCCGGACTGGCCGCCATGGGCTTCAAAAAGGGGGACAGGATTGCAACCATTCTGCCCACCAGCATTCAGTTTGTGATTGCCGACTACGCCATCGCAAAGGCCGGGCTGGTACAGATTCCCAGCAGTTCCCTCGAACCGCCCAGCACCCTGGAACACAAATTTTCCAAAGGCGAGCCCAAGGCGATTATCTGCCTGGACGAATACGTGGATATTGTCAAGCCGGTCATGGAAACAACCGGTATCAAGCACCTTGTCGTTACCTCGCTGGATGACTACTCCTTAAACCCGCCGGCGGATCATGGCGATATCGGCGTGCCAGGCGCCGTCTGGATGGCCGACCTTATCGCCGACAACCCGCCGGAGCCACCGCATGTGGATTTTGATCTGGAAAGGGACCTGGAGCTCCTGCTGTTCACCGGCGGGACCACAGGCCTTCCCAAGGGATGCATGCTGACCCACCGCAATATATACGCAAACAGCATGCAGTCTTGCTGGGCGCAGGGCGCGGCGCATAAAATCCTTAAAGGGGGCATTTCCGTACTGCTCGGGTTGCCGCTTTTTCATTCCTATGGCCACATGATCATGCACCTGATGACCATGCTGGGCGTAAACCAGATTCTTATCCCGGATGCAAGGGATACAAAGGTCATGGTGGATATGATCAAAACTTACCGGCCCCTGATGCAGATGGGAGTTCCCACCCAGTTTCTCAAGATCGCCCAGGAAGAGCTCAAGGGCATCGGTATGCTGGGGGTTTCCGGCTCCGCGCCGCTTCCCCCGAGTACACAGGAAAAATTTGAAAAACAATCCAGCGGTGCCATCATGGAAGGATACGGGTTGTCGGAAATGTCACCCTGTACGCATCTGAACACGTCGTTTCTGCTCAGGCTGGCCGGGGGACGCATTCCCCAGCGGATGAACAGCGCCGCCCTGAATTTTCCAGGGGCTGCCTTTCTTGTGAACCGGGGAATCCGGGTGATCGGCCCAAAAACCGTTGGTTACATCTTCGGTAAATTTGTTTCTTTCACCGTCAACCGGACCGGAAAAAAGAAAAGCGAAAAAAAGCCCTCCGTGGAAAAACGGGGGACTTCCGGGATCCCGTTTCCCGACACCGAGGTGTTGCTGATCGACGTGGACACCGGCAAACCGCTTACGCTGGAAGATATTCTGAATGGCAAAAGCGGCGAAATGTGCCTGAAGGGCCCTCAGCGGATGCTCGGTTACTGGCCGGAAGCCGGAACAGGCCTGGACGACAAAGGCTATGTGCGAACGGGCGATGTGGTGAAGGTGGATAAAGACGGCTATTTTTATATCGTGGATCGGACAAAAGACATGGTCAACGTGTCCGGGTACAAGGTCTACACCCGGGAAATTGACGATATTCTTTCCGCCAACCCCGATGTAGAGCTCGGGGCCACGGTGGGCATCCCCGACCCCGAAAGAGAGGGCAGCGAACGGGTGATCGCCTATGTTCAGCCCGTGGCGGCCAAACAGGACACCCTTCAGCCCGAGGATATCATTCAATACCTGAAAGAACGGGTGGCCAAATACGCCGTTCCCAAGGCGGTTAAAATCGTTAATGCGATGCCCCTGACAGAAGTACAGAAACTGGACAAGAAAAAAATACGGAAAATGGCAGAAGAAGAGTTTACCGATCAACTATAACCCTTATACAACCAAACAAACCAAGGAGAAAAAACGCTATGGAAGAATGTGTATTTGTAGATGGTTTAAGAACCCCGAACAGCAGGGCCCATGCGGAAAAGGGCTGGTTGCGGAACAAGCGCCCGGACGAGCTGCTGACCGCCGTATATGAGGCCATGTTTGAAAGAAACAAGGCGGTCAAGCCCGAAGATGTAGACGCGGTTTTTGTGGGCTGCGCCAACCCCTCCGGCATGCAGAACGATATCGGCCGACTGGCCTGGCTTGCCGGCGGATACCCGGAAAGCGTTCCGTCCAACACGCTTACCAATCAGTGCCCCTCGGGCCTGTCGGCCACCATGCACGCGGCCCGGGCCATCATGACGGGCGAAACCGACATCATGATCGCCGCAGGCGTGGAAGACATGGAAAAGGTTCCCATGGGCGCCAATATGGATTTTGCCCCCCGCCTGTTCAACCGGTATGACCTGGCCGAAATCCCCATGGGGTCCACGGCCGAGAAGGTTGCGGAAAAGTACAACGTCTCCCGCGAAGACATGGACAACATGGCCATCTGGTCCAACAAGAAAGCCGCTGCGGCCCGGGATGCCGGCAAGTTCAAGAAAGAAATCGTGCCCGTGACGGGTCTGGACATGGAAGGCAACGAGTTCCTGGTGGAACACGACCAGTGGATCCGGGACAAAGTTGATCCTGAAAAGATGGCATCCATGACCTCTCCATTCAAGCCGGACGGCAATGTCACCGCTGCCACATCCTCGCCGCTTACCCAGGGTGCCTGCGCCCTGCTGATGATGAGCCGCAAAAAAGCCGACGAACTGGGCCTGTCCTATAAATACAAATACAGCTATGCCGCACTGGGCGGGTTTGATCCCACAATGATGGGCATGGCCCCCGTACCGGCCGTTGACAAGCTTTTCAAGCGGACCGGTTTGACCCCCAAAGACATCGGCGCCATAGAACTCAATGAGGCATTTGCCAGTCAGTCCCTGGCCTGCATCAGAGAACTGAAGCTGGACAACGAAAATGCGCCGTTTGACAAGGTGAATGTCTGGGGCGGCGCCATTGCCCTGGGCCATCCCCTGGGCGAATCCGGCGGAAGAATTATCGTGACCCTGCTCAACGTCATGGAAACCGAGTTTCCCGATGAAAAATACGGCCTTGCCGCGCTTTGCGGGGCATTTGGAAATGGTGGCGCCCTCTTGGTGGAAAAGGTGGCGTAACACAGGTTGTTGTTAATGATACCTTACCTTAATGTCGGCATGGGGGCCTGCCCCTCATGCCGACATTATTTTTGACGGCTTCGTAAACAGTCTGCCCGCGTCTTCCGAAAAAACCACCCCTGCTCGGCTGCGCTGCAAGGGGCTGGGCACGTGTTGCTGTTCAGTTGTTTCGGCAAACTGAAAATCTTGGCAATAAACTGAAAAATTGAATAAAATTGAAATATTGACAACAAATTGGCAGATTAAGTTCCTTGGAAGTCCAATTTCAGTGTATCATTTTTGAAGGATAAAAAGATGGCATTTTCTTTTGCCAGCCCGGAACAGGTCAAGCTGGCCAGGGTGTTTTCCTCGGTCCGACTGGCCGGCCCGCCGGTCAATGACACGCTGGTACGGCTCGTATGCCACCTGTTTACGCCGGAAGAGGCCGATGTGGCCAGAAAACTGCCCTTTTTCACCCCCCGACCGCTTTCCACCATTGCCAGGCGGACCCGTAAACGGGCCGCCGCCATTGAGCCGTTTCTGGAATCCATGGCGGAAAAACGCGTGATTTACCGGTCAGACAGAGGTTACGCCCTCCTTCCATTGGTACCGGGCACTTTCGAGAATATCCTGATCAACGGCGCGGATTCCCCATGGCATCGGCGATTCGCGGAACTGTTCAACGAATTGTTTGCCACGGGATACGTGGCATATTATACCGGCACACCGGCCCCGGCCACCCGGACCATCCCCCTTCAGAGCGCCGTGGAACACCTGTCCGCCGGCCTGAATGCCGGGCTCCTGACCGACATGATAGACTGCCATGACCGGTTTGCCGTGGCCACCGTATGCCAGTGCCGGCAGGTCCAGCGATTTCTGGGCAATGAATGCAATCGCGCCGACCCCGCAGCCGGTTGCCTGGTGTTCGGCAGCTTTGCCGATGCAGTGATTAAGAGCAACAGCGGCCGGTATGTGGAAAAATCGGAAATGCGGGAGATTGCCGCCGATCGATGGGAAAAAGGACTGGTGTTTTTTACCGGCAATGTATCACCGGAAAGCCCCAACGTGATCTGTACCTGCTGCGACTGCTGCTGCCATTTCCTTGAAACCGTCAACCACTACCAGGGCAGAAACATTGTTGCCCCGCCCCCCTTTGTGGCCACGGTGAACGAAGACAAATGCAACCACTGCGGCCGCTGCCTCAAAGCCTGTAACACCCGCGCCCACACCCTATCGGACAAGACCCACTGTTTTGACCCGGCAAAATGCATCGGCTGCGGCCTCTGCGTTCCCGCCTGCCCGGAAGGGGCCATCACCATGTGCGAAAACCCGGACCATCATCCGCCCGCCAGAAATTTCGGCGCCCTGGGCGCAAAGCTCATGCCCGCCGTTACCGCCACTGCCCTCAAAGTAAAAATCAAAGGACGCTGAAGCAATTACTAATGGGCATCGGCCCAGCTTGCCCCCTGCTGAATATTGACCTTCAGGGGCACATCAAGGGGATAGACCGATTCCATGATGGTTTTGACCCGTTCGGAGGTGGCCGCCGCCTCTTTTTCGGGGCATTCAAACACCATTTCATCGTGAACCGACAGCAGCATACGGGCGGAAAGTCCTTTTTCCGTCAGTATCTTGTCCGCCTGAATCATGGCCAGCTTGATGATATCGGCGGCCGTGCCCTGAATGGGCGTGTTGATGGCCGTCCGTTCCGCAAAATTCCGCATGTTGCTGTTCTTGCTGTCAATGTCCGGCAGATGACGAATCCGGCCGAGCAGGGTCTTGGTCATTTTCGTTTCCCGGGCCTCTGCGATGGTGGTGTCGATAAACTGTTTTACCCCGCTGTACCGGGAAAAAAATCCATCAATGTAATTTTTGGCCATTTTCTGGCTGATGCCCAGTTCCTTTGCCAGCCCATAGGGGCTCATGCCATAGGCAATGCCGAAGTTGATGGCCTTGGCCTGCCGCCGTACATCGTCGGTGATCATTTCCGGAAACACCTGGAACACCTCGGCCGCGGTCCGGGTGTGAATATCCTCGTCGTTTTCAAAGGCCTCGATAAGAATGGGGTCTTTTGAATAGTGGGCCAGCAGCCGAAGTTCCACCTGGGAATAATCCGCGGAAATAAAAACCATGCCGTCTTCGGGAATAAACGCCTTGCGGATCTCCCGGCCCTCTTCGGTGCGGATGGGAATGTTCTGCAGGTTGGGCTCGGTGCTGCTCAGGCGGCCGGTGGCCGTGGCGGTCTGGTTGAAAGATGTGTGAATCCGGCCGGTTTCCGGGTTGATCAGGTCGGAAAGGGCATCGGCGTAGGTGGATTTAAGCTTGGACAGGGTGCGGCTGCGCAGAATCAGCGCAGGCAGATCGTGCTTCTCGGACAGGGCGGCCAGCACATCCGCGTCCGTGGAATAGCCGGTTTTTTTCTTGGTTTTCTTCTGGGTGGGCAGACCGAGCTTTTCAAACAATATCCGGCCGAGCTGCTGGGGGGAGTTGATGTTGAATTCCTCCCCGGCCATGGTATAGATCTCTGTTTCCAATTGATTGAGCTGGGCCTCAAACATTTTGGAAAGCGACTGCAGCGCATCTCTGTCCACCTTTACCCCCCACCTCTCCATTTTCACCAGCACCGGTAACAGGGGCATTTCAATGGATGTGAAAAGATCGGTAAGCCCGGCGTCTTTCATCTCCCGGTCAAGAATCCGGTATACACCCATGGCGATATCCGCATCCTCGCAGGCATAGGGGACCGCCGCCTCGATGGATACCTGTGAAAAGCAGACCTGGTCTTTGCCCGTGCCGGCCACATCCGAGTAGGCGATCATGGTATGGCCCAGGTAATCGCCGGCAAGCCGGTCCAGCCCGTAACCGCGGCGGGTGGGGTTCAGCAGATAGGCCGCCACCATGGTGTCGAACACCGGTCCCTTGATATCCACGCCATAGCGGGACAACACCTTCCAGTCATACTTGATGTTCTGCGCCACCTTGAGAGCGGTGGACGCAAACGCCTCTTGCAGCCGGTCCAGCACCGCCTGCACCTCAAGCTGGTCCGGAGCGCCGTCATAGGCATGGCCCACGGGAATATAAAAAGCCTCGTTTTCCGCCAGAGCAAAGGACAGCCCCACCAGGGCCGCCTGCATGGGGTCGGTGGAGGTCGTTTCGGTGTCAAAGGCAAACACATCGGCCGCCTCCAGCCGGCTGACGAGTTGCTCCAGGGCTGCCGTATCGAAAATGGGGGTATAATTTTTTTCCGAAAGATCGCTTTTGCCGGCAAATTCCTTTTGAAGCGCGGAAAACTCCATCTCGCCGAAAAGGGTGTACAGGGCCTCGCTGTCCGGCTGTGTCACCTGAAACGATTCAAAATCATAGGACAGGGGAACATCCGTGGCGATGGTGACCAGCTGTTTGCCGAGGTAGGCCTGGTCCTTGTGGGTGACCAGGTTTTCGTGCTGTTTCTTCCTGGTGATGGTGTCCACCTGGTCGTAAAGGGCATCCAGGGAGCCGAATTGCTGAATCAGGGCGGCGGCGGTTTTTTGGCCGATACCCGGCACGCCCTTGATATTGTCGGCGCTGTCGCCGGCAAGCGCCATGGCGTCGGTGATCTGATGCGGGGCCAGGCCGAACCGTTTTTCCACGGCCGCGCGGTCCAGCTTCAACGCCTTCATGGGATCCCAGATAATGATCCGGTCTGTGACCAGCTGGGCAAAATCCTTGTCCCCGGACACAATCACCACAAAATACCCCGCATTCAAGGCCTGGCGGGCCAGGGTGCCGATCAGGTCATCCGCCTCGTAGCCCTGTTTTTCAAACATGGCCAGGTTATAGGCCTCCACGACCTTTTTAATGTAAGGAATCTGAACGGCCATGTCTTCCGGCATTTCAGGGCGGTTTGCTTTATAAGAGTCGTCGATGTCGTGCCGGAAGGTGGGACCTTTGGCATCAAACAGCACCACCGCGTATTCGGGGGACTTTTCGTTCATGAACTTGATCATCATCCGGGTGAAGCTGAAAATGGCGTTGGTGGGAAACCCCTTGGAGTTGGAAAGGCTCCGCACGGCGTGATATCCCCGGTGGATGTAGGCCGTGCCGTCAATCAGATAGAGCGTCTTATCCTGGGCCATTGTTCCTCCCCTTGGGATGGTATTAGAATTACCACGAAGGTCACGAAGAAAGCGGCAAATGGCCTTCGTGAACATTTAAAATTCCACAATCGAAGCGCGAAATAGATCTGGGGCTGCCTATGCCGCCCCGGCCGCTTCGGCAAAGCCCATGTCAAAGGCCTTTAGGTTGACATCCACAAACGCCGGCTTGGTGGTGGTGGCGATGGCCTGCTTGACCTGTTCCGCGCTAACCGGCAGCACCCCCGTCTGAATCAGGGCACCCAGCAGGGCGATGTTCACCGAAAGCGGATTTCCCGCCTGTACGGCAACGACATTGGCGTCAAAGGCCACCAGCCGGGCCGTTCTTTCGGCAATCCGTTGCCTGACATCATCCACATCCGGATAGACCCCCTTGCCGATGGCCACGGTAAAAGGCGGCGTTGGCGCCACGTTGGTCACCACCGCCGTGTTTTTGTTGCACCGGCCGATGGCCCGAAGCGCCTCGGCGGGCTCGAACGCCACCAGCACATCGGCACACCCATCGGAAATAATGGTGCTTTCCGCATCGCCGAACACGAGGGCGGACTCCACCACCCCGCCGCGCTGGGCCATGCCGTGAATCTCACTCATGCGGACCGGCACGCCGGCCAGCATGGCGGCTTCCGCCAGTACCTTTGAGGCCAGAAGATTTCCCTGGCCGCCCACGGCCACGATGATCAAGCGTTTTGTTTCCATAAAAATCCTTGATGGCTTTGTAAAAAGCTTCCAACAGCCACACGGTCTTTTTGTTGAAAATAACGTGTGCGTGGGGTTGCTTTTTTACCGTTATTCTTCAGTCTTACCAAATTTTATTCATACTTTTCTTTGCTCGCCCAAAGAAAAGTATGCAAAAGAAAGGGCGCCCCGCAGCTTGGCCTTCGGCTTCCCTCGCAGGGACGGTTTTTTCGGCAAACTGACAGACATGGCTTGAAACTCCCAAACCAACTAAAATTGAAATAGTTACAACGAACTGCAAAACACCCCGGCCTGTAAGTCCAAAAATTTTTCGAGAGATAAGTTCTTCAACCCGGGTTAACCTGCTCATTGTTTTTCAGTGGCAGAATGGCATTTTCCGGGCACACCTGGGCGCATACGGCGCAGCCTTCGCAGAGGTCAGGGTTAATCGCCACCCTGTCGTCCTGAATATAAAAGGCCGGGCATGCCAGCTTGTTGATGCAGTCCCGGTGGTTTTTGCATTTATCGCTCACGTAAAACTTACGGGTCTTGCCCCGTTTCAGGCTCTTGGCCTTGAGCACGCACTCCTCGCGGCTGATGATGACCGATACCCCGGAAAAATCCACGGCTTCACGAATGGCGGCAATGCTCTTTTTCAGATTATAGGGCCGGATAACCGTCACGTGTTCCACGCCAGCGCCCCTGACCAGGTCCTCGATAGAGACCCGGTTGTACCCGTCCATGTTCAGCTCGGTCATGTCCACGCCGGGGTGGGGCTGATGGCCGGTCATGGCCGTGGTGCCGTTGTCCAGGATCACCAGGGTAAAGTCGTGGTTGTTGAACACGCCGTTGATCAGGGCGGGAATGCCGGAATGAAAAAAGGTGGAGTCCCCGATATACGCCACCACCTTCTGGTCGGTGGCCGTTGAGAACCCGCAGGCGGTACCCACCGACGATCCCATGCAGATCAGGAAATCGCCCATGGACAGGGGCGGCAGAAACCCCAGGGTATAACAGCCGATGTCCGTCGTGAAAATGGTGTCATAATCGGCCGTGGCCTGACGGGCCGCGTAAAAGGTGGCCCGATGGGAGCATCCTGCGCACAGGTTGGGCGGCCGCTGGGGAATCTCGGGCAGATCGCCGGTCTCCACCGCTTTTGAGGGCAACCAGGGCAGTTCAAAATACCCGGCAATCACCCGCGTCACCATCTGCGGGTCAAATTCCGAAAGCCGGCTGAACAGATTGTCTCCTTTGCCGGCGATATCAATGGCATATTTTTCTTCTGCGGCAAAGGCCTTGACCGCTTCTTCCATCACCGGCTCCCCTTCTTCGACCACCAGCACCCGGGTTTTGGATGCCAGAAAGTCCTTGATGATCCGGTCGGGCATGGGATGGGAAAAACCGATGCGCAGCACCGCCACCCGGTCGCCGGCGCCGAGATCTTTTAACGCGTCCCGCACATAATTGTAACTCACCCCGTTGCAGATAATCCCCAGGGGGCCATCGCCTGTCACCATATTATAAGGCGATTCATTGGAAAGGGACCGGGCGGTTTCGACCCGGGCCGCCAGCTTTTCGTGCAGCTTTCGGGAAACCGCCGGCACAGTGACATAATTGAAAGGGTCCCGCTCAAAGGTGCCCTTTGTCACGGGTGCAGTATCGATCTGCCCCAGGGCGACCGGCCCGGAAGAGTGATTGATCCGCGTGGTGGTCCGCAGGATCACCGGTTCCTGAAGGGTTTCGGAAAGGGCAAAGGCATAGCGCGCCATTTCCTTGGCTTCATGCACCGATGACGGCTCCAGCACCGGCAGACCGGAAAGTTTGCCATAATAACGGTTATCCTGTTCGTTCTGACTTGAAAACATGTGCGGATCATCCGCGGAAATCAGTACCAGACCGGCCCTGACCCCCACATAGGCAAGGGTCATCAGGGCATCGGCCGCCACATTCACCCCCACATGCTTCATCACACACATGCTGCGGACCCCGCTGTTGGCCGCAGCGGCCGCCACCTCCAGCGCCACTTTTTCGTTGGTGCTGTATTCGAAATACAGCGGGGTTTGCCGGGAAATCTGAAAAAAATTCAGGGAGATTTCAGACGAAGGCGTGCCGGGATAGGTGGAAGCAAACCCGACGCCGGCCTCCAGGGCGCCGCGGGCGATGGCTTCGTTGCCCAGCAGCAGCATCTCTTTTTCATTGTCTTCTGTCAGCAGTTTGTGCATTTTCAACTCCTGTATGATTCATCCGGTCCGGTCAATCGCTCCATCCCGGCTGAATACTGTTTTAAAATTTCATATACCATCTGAAGGGAGAAGAAGAAAGTCTTTTTTCCGACAGTGCAAGGACCGGAACTCCGCCGCAAAACACCCGTACGGCCGCGTTTTATGGGACATTGTTCAAAATATTCTGGGCAATTAAAATGTTGACTAAGCCGGTGTGAACGTATAGATTTAGAAAGTTTATAGGGGTGTTTTTGTGAATGGCTTCAGCCTGTCCTGCATGGACGAGACAACATGAATATCAGCGCAATACGGAAGCCATATACGCACCAGGGCCATATAGAGATGCTGGCGTAGCCTGGCCGCTGCTGACAGGCATGGCCATCGCATAGAACCATTTAAGATAAATAAAATGTTACAATTAATCAAGGGGTTTAAGGATATACTGCCGGAAGAGGCGAGGGTGTGGCGGCACATCGAACAGATGACGGCCGATACCTTTGCGGATTTCGGGTTTGCGGAAATCCGGCCGCCCGTCATGGAAAAGGCGACACTTTTTGAAAAGAGCATCGGCGAAGATACCGATATCGTGGAAAAAGAGATGTACACCTTTGCCGATCGGACCGGCCAGTTGATCACCCTTCGGCCCGAGGCCACCGCTTCGGTGGTGCGCGCCTATATTCAGCATAAGCTGTACGCCGGGGACCCGGTGCAAAAGCTTTATACCATCGGCCCCATGTTCCGTCGGGAACGCCCCCAGAAGGGACGGTACCGCCAGTTCCACCAGATCAATGCCGAGGCCCTGGGCATCAGCGCCCCCTATATCGATGCCCAGCTGATTCTCATGCTGATGACCCTACTCAAAGACCGGCTGTCGGTCTCAGACGCCGGCCTTCACCTCAACTCCCTGGGGTGCCGGCAGTGCCGACCGGATTTCAAAACCGCCCTGATCGGATTTCTGAAATCAAAGCAGCCGGATTTGTGCGCCGACTGCGCCCGCCGCATGGACCGGAACCCCCTGAGGGTGCTGGACTGCAAGGTGGAAGGGTGCCGACAGGCCACGGCGGAAGCCCCGGCCATGACCGATTTTCTGTGCAGCGACTGCCGGGAACATTTTGACACCGTCACCGGCCTGTTGAATGACATGGGCCTGGCTTATGAACTGGACAAACGCATGGTGCGCGGGCTGGACTACTATACCCGCACCACTTTCGAAGTGCAGACCGGCAAACTCGGTGCCCAGAGCGCCATCGCCGGCGGCGGCCGGTATGACGAGCTGGTGAAAATGCTCGACGGACCGGATCAGCCGGCTGTGGGATTCGCCATCGGGTTTGAACGGCTGGCGGAAATCGTTGCCAATGAAGACGTGGTGCCGGAAGCCCGGGGCGTAGACCTCTTTATCGCGGCCCTGGGCGATCAAAGCCGGGAAAAGGCGTTCGGCTGGATGTGCGACCTCAACCGATCCGGCTTTCGCGCGGAAATGGCGTTTGAAGACCGCAGCCTGAAAAGCCAGATGAAACTGGCTGACCGGCTGCACGCGGCCCGGACCCTGATCGTGGGGGATGCAGAGCTTGAATCCGGCATCGCCCCGCTCCGGGACATGACCACAAAGGACCAGCAGGAAATCGCCATCGATAACCTGACCGAAGCGATTAAACCGCTATTAACCAACACGGACAAGCAGCAGAGGAATAGATAGTGGACTTACCTTCCCATATGAAACGAACCCATCACTGCAACGCGCTCAACGCCGACGCCGCCGGCACCGAGGTGGTACTGGCCGGCTGGGCCCAGCGCCGCCGGGATCACGGCGGGGTGATATTTGTGGACCTTCGGGACCGATTCGGCATCACCCAGGTGGTGTTCAACCCGGACATCGACAAACACGTGCACGAGACCGCCCACGCCATCCGCAACGAATACGTGCTCTGCGTTCGCGGCATCGTGGAAAAACGGCCGGAAGACATGATCAACCCCAACCTGGCCACCGGCGAAATCGAGGTGCTGGTCAGTGAACTGGTGATCCTGAACACCGCCAAGACCCCGCCCTTCATGATCGAAGACAGAATCGACGTGTCGGAAAACATCCGGCTGAAAAACCGGCACATTGACCTGCGGCGGCCGGGCATGCAGCAGAACATCATCAACCGCCACCGGGCATCCGCGGCGGCCCGGAACTTCCTGGACAGCCAGGGGTTCCTGGACATTGAAACCCCCTTTCTCACCCGGAACACGCCGGAAGGGGCCCGGGACTACCTGGTGCCCAGCCGCATTTCACCGGGCAGTTTCTATGCCCTGCCCCAGTCGCCCCAGCTGTTCAAACAATTGCTGATGATGGCCGGGTTCGACCGGTACTACCAGATTGTCAAGTGTTTCCGGGATGAGGACCTGCGGGCCGACCGGCAGCCGGAATTCACCCAGATCGACATGGAGATGTCCTTTGTGACCGAAGACGATGTCATGGCCAAAGCCGAGGGCCTGGTGGCCGCCATTGTGGGCGAACTCACAGGGAAGACCCCGCAACTGCCCTTCCCGCGCATGACCTATGACGATGCGGTGGCCGCTTACGGGCTGGACAAGCCGGACCTGCGGTTCGGGCTGAAGCTCACCGACATCTCGGACATCGCGGCGGCCTGCGGGTTCAAGGTGTTTGCCGACGCCGTGAAAAAAGGCGGCATCGTTAAGGCCATGAATGCCAAGGGATGCGCCACCTTTACCCGCAAGGAACTGGACGACTTCACCGAATTTGTGGCCATTTATAAGGCCAAGGGCCTGGCATGGGTGAAGGTGAAAGAAGACGGCTGGCAGTCGCCCATTGCGAAATTCTTCACCGAGGCGGAACAGCAGGCCATTGCCGAACGGCTGGACATGGCCCCGGGCGACCTGATTTTCTTCGGAGCGGATGTGCCCAAGGTGGTTAACGACGCGCTGGGCAACCTGCGAAACCTGGTGGCCGAAAAACTCGGGCTCATCGACAGGTCGGAAATGAACTTCGTGTGGATCACCGATTTTCCGTTTTTCGAATATGACGAGACGGAAAAACGATACGCGGCCATGCACCATCCCTTTACCGCCCCCCATCCGGAAGACATCGACAACCTCATGGACGACCCGCCCGCCGTCCGGTCCCGGGCCTATGACCTGGTACTCAACGGCACCGAAATCGGTGGCGGCAGCATCCGTATTCACGACCGGGCGCTGCAGGAAAAAATGTTCGCGGCCCTCGGCATGGAGACGGAAGAATATCAGACAAAATTCGGCTTTCTGCTGGACGCCCTCGAGTCCGGCGCGCCGCCCCACGGCGGCATCGCCTTCGGGTTCGACCGGCTGGTAATGCTATTCTGCGGAGAGGAATCCATCCGGGATGTGATCGCCTTTCCCAAGACCCAGAAGGCCGCATGCATCCTGACGGACGCCCCGTCGGCAGTGGACAAAAAACAGCTGGAGGAGTTGTCCCTGAAACTCAAAATCAATAAAGAAGCGTAAGGAGCATTATATGAAAGATGTAGTGATCGTAGACGGCGCGCGAACCGCCATCGGCGCATTCGGCGGTTCTCTGAAAACCGTTCCCGTGGTGGATCTGGGTGCCACGGTAATGAAAGGTACCCTGAAAAAAGCCGGTATCCGGCCGGTCGTCAGCGACCTCATGACCGAGACAGCGCCGGACAGCCTTCGGGATAAAGGTCAAATTCCGCTGGAAGCCGATGCCGATGACTGGGACGACAGCGCCCGGCCCGTGGTTATCGACGAGGTGGTCATGGGCAGCGTGCTCCAGGCCGGCCAGGGCCAGAACACGGCCCGTCAGGCCATGATCCGGGCCGGTTTTCCCAAGGAAACCCCCGCCATGACGGTCAACAAGATCTGCGGGTCGGGCCTGAAGGCCATCGCCGTGGCCGCCTCGGCCATTATGGCCGGCGAATCGGATATCATCCTCGCCGGCGGTCAGGAAAACATGAGCCTTGCGCCCATGGCCCTGCCCAAGGCCCGCTGGGGCCACCGAATGGAACTGACGGGCGTGGGCGATATTTACGACCTGATGGTGTTTGACGGGCTGTATGAAATTTTTTACGGGTATCACATGGGCATGACCGCGGAAAACATCGCCCGGACCTACGATATCAGCCGCGAAGAACAGGACAGCCTGGGGGTGCTCTCCCACAACCGCGCACTTGCGGCCATCAAGGACGGCACCTTTGCCGAGGAAATCGTGCCGGTGACCATTAAATCCCGCAAGGGGGACACGGTGTTTGACACGGACGAACGTCCCATGGAAACCGATATGGAAAAAATGGCCAAGCTGAGGCCCGCCTTTGCCAAGGACGGCACCGTCACGGCCGGCAACGCCTCCGGCATCAACGATGCGGCAGCGGCCGTGCTGATGATGAGCGCGGACAAGGCAAAGGAGCTGGGTCTTGAACCGATCGCAAAAATAAAGGGCTTTGCCAGCGGCGGTGTGGACCCGGCATACATGGGCCTTGGCCCCATCCCTGCCGTACGGAAGGTGCTCAAGACCACAGGCATGAGCATCGACGATATCGAAATGATCGAGCTCAACGAAGCGTTTGCATCCCAGGCCATCGGCTGCATGCGGGAGCTTGGCATCGCCACGGAAAAGCCCAACGCCCTGGGCAGCGGCATTTCCCTTGGCCATCCCATCGGCTGCACCGGTGCCCGGCAGATGGTCACCGCGATTCACCAGATGAAACGAAAAAATTACGGCACCGGCCTGGTGACCATGTGCATCGGCGGCGGCATGGGCATGGCCATGATTATTGAAAAAGTTTAAAGAGGGGTGAGTTGTGAGGAATGAGAGGTGAGGGAAAAGCGGTAAAATGGCTTTTTTACCCCTCAAGCCTCACAACTCAAAACTCACAACTCAAAACTCAAAACTCAAAACTGTATACAGGAGATCACCAATGAGTATCGCAAGAATGCTGGGAACCCTGGTGGTGTTCGGTGTTCCCGCCATCATCGGCGGCGGCATTGTCTACCACTTTATGGAGAGCTACACGGCCGTTTTTACCTATGAATTTATCCTGATCATCGCAGCGGGCGGCTTTATTGCCAAATAGCGCGCCGCGGCAAAACGGAACCCGAAGCAATCTCTTTTTGCCCGAAACGGCACCGCAAGTCCGCCCCGCGCAGGCGGAAGTGCCAGAGACGGCTGTGGTGCCGCCTTTTTATCACGCTGCGGCGTGTCAACAGCCCAATAAACGGTTACAGGCAGAACAATAATGGAAGACCCAATCATTGCCAGCGATGTCATCAGCATCGAAAAAGAAATGCAGAAGTCGTATCTTGACTATGCCATGAGCGTTATCATCGGCCGCGCCCTGCCGGACGTGCGCGACGGGATGAAACCGGTTCACCGCCGGATTCTGTTTGCCATGCATGAGCTCAAGAACGACTGGAACAAACCCTACAAAAAGTCGGCCCGCGTGGTCGGTGATGTTATCGGTAAATACCATCCCCACGGGGACTCGGCGGTTTATGATGCCATCGTCCGGATGGCCCAGGTCTTTTCCCTGCGGTATCCGTTCGTGGACGGGCAGGGAAACTTCGGTTCCATCGACGGCGACTCCCCGGCGGCCATGCGGTACACGGAAGTGCGCATGGCGCGCATGGCCCACCAGATGCTGGCGGACATTGACAAGGAAACAGTGGACTTTCAGCTCAACTACGATGAAAGCCTCTCCGAGCCGGCCGTTCTGCCGGCAAAACTGCCGGCCCTGCTGATGAACGGCGCCACGGGTATCGCGGTGGGCATGGCCACCAATATTCCGCCCCACAACCTTTCGGAACTGGTGGACGGCATCACCGCCCTTATCGACGATCCGGAAATATCCATCGAAGGGCTGATGCAGCACATTCCCGGCCCGGATTTTCCCACACACGGCATCATCCACGGGAGCAAGGGCATTTACGAGGCATACACCACGGGCCGCGGCCGGGTGAAAGTGCGCGGCCGGGTGATGGTGGAGCAGAACAAGAAGAAACAGGAAGAGACCATCGTCATCAACGAACTGCCCTACCAGGTCAACAAGGCCCGCCTGATCGAAAAAACCGCTGAACTGGTCAAAAACAAGGAGCTTGAGGGCATCCGTTATGTGCGGGACGAGTCCGACAAAGAGGGTATCCGCATCGCCATCGGTCTGAAAAAGAACCAGTTTGCCGAAGTGATCATCAACCAGCTATACAAGCACACCCAGCTGGAAACCACCTTCGGCATGAACCTGCTGGCCGTGGTCAACAACCGGCCCGAGCTGCTGACGCTCAAGGAAATTCTCGAATACTTCATCCTGCACCGGAAAGACATTATCATCCGGCGCACCAAGTACGACCTGAAAAAGGCCGAAGCCCGCGCCCATGTCCTGGAAGGCCTGAAAATCGCCCTGGACAACCTGGACGATATCGTGGCCCTGATCCGGAAGGCCGAGTCCCCGGCAGTGGCCAAAGCCGGTTTGATGGACCGGTATGCGCTCACCGATATTCAGGCCCAGGCCATTCTGGACATGCGGCTGCAGCGCCTCACCGGTCTTGAACGCGACAAGATCGTCACCGAATACGAAGAAACCCTGAAGCAGATCGCCCATTTCAAGGCGATTCTGTCCAGCAACCAGATGGTGCTGGATATCATCAAGGAAGAACTGGCGGAACTCAAGGAGACCTTCGGAGACGAACGGCAGACCAACATCATCGAAGAGACCAGAGAGATCAATCTGGAAGACATGATCGTGGAAGAGGACATGGTGGTGACCGTCTCCCGGACCGGCTACATCAAACGCAACCCCATCAGCCTTTACCGGAAGCAGCACCGGGGCGGCAAGGGGGTGACCGCCATGGGCACCAAGGAAGACGATTTCGTGGACCGCCTCTTTGTGGCCTCCACTCATCACACCTTCCTGTTTTTCACCAACAAGGGACGGGTGTTCTGGCGAAAGGTATACGAAATCCCTCAGGCCGGCCGGGCCAGCAAGGGGATGGCCATCGTCAACCTGCTGAACTTTGAAGCCGGCGAGGAGCTTGCCACCGTGCTGAACGTGCCCGAATTCGAGCCCGGTTATTATGTGCTCATGGCCACGCGCAACGGCATGGTCAAAAAGACCGACATCATGGCTTACAGCCGGCCCCGGTCCGGCGGCATCATCGCCCTGGGCCTGGCCGACGGGGACGAGCTCATCGCCGCCCGGATCACCGACGGCTCCTGGAATGTGTTCCTGGGCAGCTCCAGCGGCAAGTCCGTGCGGTTCCTGGAGTCCGATGTCCGGCCCACGGGCCGCCTGGCCCGCGGCGTGCGGGGCATGACCCTGGATTCGGGCGACCGCGTGGTGGCCATGGAAGTATTGAGCCACGGCAAGACCCTGTTCACGATCACTGAAAACGGTTTCGGCAAGCGGACCTCCATCGACGAGTACCCCGTGAAGAAGCGCGGCGGCAAGGGCGTCATCACCATCAAAACCAGTCTGCGCAACGGCAGTGTGGTCTCCATCCTGCTGGTGGAGGACGAGGATGACCTCATGATCATGACCGACCGCGGCAAGTTGATCCGCATCTCGGTCGCCGATGTGTCGGTGATCAGCCGAAACACCCAGGGGGTCAAGCTCATCGGTATGGAGGACAACGAAACCGTCACCGGGGCGGCACGGCTGGCTGAAAAAGAAAACGGCAGCGGTCCCGTTGACGGGGCGGAAGGGGATGAAACAGATGTATAACACGGACCCTGAGAAGGTGAAAATCGGGGTTGTGGGCGCCGGCAGCTGGGGAACGGCCCTGGCCCACCTGCTGGCCAGCAAGGGGCTGGCACCGGCCTTGTGGGCTTACGAAGAAGAGGTGTGCCGACAGATTGAATCCGGGGGCGAAAATCAGGTTTACCTGCCCGGTATTCAGCTGGCCCCCGGCATTGCCGTCTCCAACGACCTTGCTGAGGTGGTGGCCGGCAAAGACATCCTTGTGATGGTCATCCCTTCGCACCTGGTACGGGAGGTGTCCAAACGCATGGCGGATGCCCCGGGTGCCATTGACCCTTCCGCCATTCTGGTGTCCGCTGCCAAGGGTATTGAAAATAAAACCCATTTAACCATGACCGGAGTCCTTGGCGAAACGATGGGAAACGTGCTTCCGGCGGACCATATCACGGTATTGTCAGGGCCCAGTTTTGCCCGCGAGGTGGGAATGAACATCCCCACAGTGGTGTCGGTGGCGGCAAAAAACCAGGACATTGCGGTTCACCTGCAGAAGGTCTTTGCCTCGCCGGTGTTTCGGGTTTACACCAACAACGACGTGATCGGCGTGGAACTCTGCGGCGCCGTGAAAAACATTATCGCCATTGCCTCGGGGGTGAGCGACGGGCTGGGCCTGGGCCTGAACACCAGAGCAGCCATGATCACCCGCGGTCTTGCGGAAATCCGACGGCTGGGCATCGCCCTGGGCGCAGACCCCCACACGTTCGCTGGCCTGGCCGGGGTCGGGGATCTCATCCTCACCTGCACGGGAGATCTGAGCCGCAACTATACCGTTGGAAAAAAGCTGGGGCAGGGGCAGAAACTGTCGGATATTCTGGCGGATATGCGAATGGTGGCCGAGGGGGTGAAAACAGCCAAATCGGTTTATAACCTGTCGGCCAAAATGGGCGTGGAAATGCCCATCTGCAATGAAATGTACCATATTCTCTACGATGATCTGCCGCCCAAGGATGCGGTGTTCCGGCTCATGACCCGGGACCTCAAGCACGAAATCGATGCGGAGGTAACCGGCAGCTGACGGCACAGGTCCGGCGCGGCGATGGATCACTGATTATTGGGGAGGAATGCGGCCCGCAAACGGGTACGAATGGTCGCGTATCAATGACAGCGAAAACATTCCACAAGGGCACCGGCCACCGGCAGCGGCTGAGGGACAAGTTTCTCGCCTCCGGGCTTGCCGGCTTTCACGACTATGAAATCATCGAGCTGCTCCTGACCCTGGGAACCCCCATGCGGGACTGCAAAGCCCCGGCAAAAGCGGCACTTGCAGAATTTAAGACCCTTCAGGGCGTAATGGCAGCCGCCACAGAAGAACTGTGCCGGGTGCCGGGCATCGGCCCCAAAAATGTTTTCGGCATCAAACTGATCAAGGCGGTGGCGGACCGTTATCTACAAAAGCGCGTCCTTGAGCGTCCCCTTATCGGCAATTCTGCTCAGCTTCTGGATTTTCTCAACCATACCATACGTGACAATAGCCGTGAGGTGTTTCTGGCCATCTTTCTGGATGCGAAAAACAGGGTGCTTGACACGGAGGTGATGTCCGAGGGCACGGTCACCGAAAGCCCCGTTTACGTGCGGGAAATCGTCCGGCGGGCCATGGACCGGAACGCCGCGGCCCTGATCTGCTGCCACAACCATCCCTCCGGAGATGCAACCCCTTCAAAAAACGATTTCGCCATCACCCGGCGGCTGGTTTATGCATGCCGCACCATGGGCATTGCCGTGCATGAACACCTGATCATCGCCGAGCAGGGGCATTACAGCTTTGCGGATAATGGTGACATGGCGCGCATCCAGCGCCATTGGGATGCCATGGAAGAGGGCGCCGGGGTCGGGTGACCCCCGAAAGTTGAAAATCGAGGGATCCGTCTTATATTCATTATAAACCTTATGAACAATGATAATGATCAGAACCTGCCCTGCTTCGGCAGGCTGGATTCGGTATTTCCCATGCAGCCGGATGGATTGCGGCACTCGCCGCCGGAATGCCTGGAATGTCCCCATAAAACCGAATGCCTGCGGACCGCCCTGCAGAGCTGCGACGGATTGGCCCTGCATGAAGAAAAAGTGGACCGGGCCTACGGATCCGGCAGGATGGGATTTTTTGAACGATGGGCCAAAAAAAAAGCCATCGACAAACAACGAAAAACCCAAAAATGATGGTCAATACAGGAGGGAATCACCATGAAATCATTAAAAGACATCGCTGTTTCAGATAAAAAGGTATTGATCCGGGTGGATTTCAATGTCCCCTTGGCCGACGACGGCGGGGAAAAACGGATAACCGATGATACCCGGATCCGGTATGTGCTGCCCACGCTGAATCACCTGATCGATAACAACGCCAAAGTGATCGTCTGTTCCCACCTGGGCCGCCCCAAGGGCGAACCCGACCCGGCGTTCAGCCTCAAGCCTGCGGCCGCCCGCCTGGCGGAGCTCCTGAACCGATCCGTGCCCCTTGCCGAAAGCTGTATTGGCGAAGATGCGGCGCAAAAAATTCAGGCCATGCAGCCGGGCGATGTGATCATGCTGGAAAACCTGCGTTTTCATCCCGGAGAAAGCAGAAACGACGATGATTTTGCCCGGTCACTGGGCGAAATGGGAGATATTTATATCAACGACGCGTTTGCCGTTTCCCACCGCAGCAATGCATCCGTGGACGCCATCACCCGCCATGTCGCCGACTGTGCGGCCGGCTTTCTGCTGGAAAAGGAAATCACCACCTTTCAAAAGGCCATGGAAAAACCGGAACGTCCGCTGGTGGCGGTTATCGGCGGGGCAAAGGTATCCTCCAAGCTCGGCGCGCTGTACAACATGCTCGAGGTCGTGGACACGCTTCTGATCGGGGGGGCGATGGCCAATACCTTTCTAAAGGCCCGGGGTATTGACTTAGGCGCCTCCAGGACGGAAGACGATCTTCTGGATGAAGCGTCAAGGATCATGGAAAAGGCAAAACGCAACAAGGTGGCCCTGGAGCTGCCTTCGGACGTTGTCCTGGCGGATAAAATCGACGAACAGGCGACGACCGTTAATGCGGCGGTGGACAACATACCCGGCGACCGGATGGCCCTTGATATTGGACAGGACACTTGCCGGCATTTTGCAAAGATTATAAAAGACGCGAAAACCATCGTCTGGAACGGCCCCATGGGCATTTTCGAAATGGCAATATTTGCCGAAGGCACAAAATCCATTGCCGCGGCCATTGCCGTATCCAGCGCCTTTACCGTAGTCGGCGGCGGGGACACCGTATCGGCGGTGCACGCGGCCGGTGTAGCAGAAAAAATGTCTTATATTTCCACAGGCGGGGGGGCGTTTCTTGAGCTCATGGAAGGCAAAACCCTGCCCGGTGTGGCCGCCCTGGACCGAACCGGTGCGTGATATATCCTGGAAACTTAAAAACTTCCAGGGAAGCGGAAAACTTTTTACAAATCTTTCTGCATTTATTGCGTGAACAATAGCGCTTAGTCAAAAACAAGAGATTGAAATTAAATCATATATGTTTTATCACCAAAAAGTCCGGTTTTTGGGACGGTTGTTGACACCCCTGGCTGAATTGTGTTAAAATATACAAAAATTTAAAGCTGTTGAAAGAAAGAGAAGGCGGCGGATGTTCCATTGGGGGGTACGGGAAGAATTAAGCGCGGAAAACAAGCTGCGGCGCTCGTATTATGAACTGCTGAGGGACGATCTGGATCAGTTTATTATCGATTATGCGCTGGAGGATTCGTACTTCAATTTTGTGCGGCGGGACGAGAATTACCCGTTTCCTGAAAAACGGGAACTCAAGCCCCGGGCTCAGCTTCCCAAGATCGAATACGAAAACCAGAACGCCTTTCTGGTGATCTTTGTCGAGGATGTAATCCCCGACACCTGTAAAAAACACGTTCGGTTTTTCGATATCAACAAAACCACCAAAACCAACCTGATGCAGTCAAAGTCGCTTTCCCTGGAAACCTTTGACCGTACGCAGAAACAGATGGAATCCGCACGGTTTTTCAATTTTTTAAAAGAACTGCTGCCCCTGGATTATGCACTGCTGATTCAACGGGATCCCTCCAGCGTGGCCGTCAACCGTTACGCGGTGACCCATTTTCACGTGCGCATTGACTGGCCGGTTTCCGATGCCGCCGAAGACCTGGGCCGGTATCTCCGGTATATTTCCAAAGACCTTTATGAAAAGGGCGATAAATACGCCGAAAGCCTTCAGAAAAAGCTGTTCGAGTATTACGGATTTCCCTTCATGGTGGGCGGGCGGCGCACGGCGGCGCTGGTGGCCTCCCAGTTTCTGAAAAAACTGCCTTTCATCAGCACGGTGTATGTGGCCAGCAGCGAAGCGCGGTATGTGGCCCGGCTATCGGAGCGCGGGGTTTATAAAACCGCCCTGGTCAAGCTCTCAAAGGCCCAGCGGTCGGCCCTGGCCAATGACAACGACCTCACCCTCAAGGAGATCAGCGACAATTACGTGATCGCCGAGGAAGGCCGGTCCGGGGTCTTCATCCTTCAGGTTCTTTATTCCTTTACCGACCATGCGCGGGTGCCGACACACGGCAAGCTACGGACCCTCAATCCCGCCACCCCATGGCTGACCGTTGAAAGCCAGTACATTCTGCCCAAATCCGGCAAAGGGGAGCGCCGGAAATTTTCTCCGCTGCCCATTAATCTTATTTACACGGAAAACAACAAGTAAAACAGCCCGTGGCTTACCGCACCCGGCCATCTAAGACGGCTTCGTAAAAAGTCCAATATCTGTGTTGCGCTGCATCCCTCGTCACTGCGGCGTACGCCAAGTACGCCTCATTCCTCGAGAGTGATAGGGCTGCGCCGTATCTTGAACTTTTTACTTTGCCGTCCCAAAAATGACTTTTTACGAGACCATCATCTAAGGGCACTGAAAAGTTCGGCACCTCCTGGTATTGACCTTATTCATCATGTCTGCTACAATTATTAAAAAATAAAATAAAAACATTTCCCGCAAGCAGACAACAGGCTGGCGGCGCGTACCCCAGGCCGCGATGTTGCCCGTAAAACCGTCCTGCTTCATCTTGACCGATAACGCATGATTGAAAAAACAAGAAGACCGGTCTGCTTTTTTCTGGTATGGATTGTCTGTATCGGCATGCTCGGGGGATGTGCGGCACACCGCCATATTCCGGAAAACCGGGACAATATCTGTCGCCTCTTTAACGAAAAAGACGACTGGTTCAAATATGCAGACAAGTCCGCCCGGCGGTGGGGAATACCGATTCCCGTGATGATGGCCATCATCCATCAGGAATCAAGATTTAACCCGAAGGCGAAACCGCCCCGCACCACCTGTCTTTGTTTTCTACCCGGACCCCGGCCATCTTCTGCCTACGGTTACGCCCAGGCCCTGGATTCCACATGGGAAAAATACCAGGCGGCCACGGATAATTGGGGGGCGGACAGGGACGATTTTGCGGATGCGGTGGATTTCGTGGGGTGGTATTGTTATCAAACACGGGTCAAATGCGGCATTTCGGCTAATGACGCCTATAGTCATTACCTTGCCTACCACGAAGGACAGACCGGGTTTCTTCGCAAAACCTATCAGCAAAAGGGGTGGCTGCTCAATGTGGCGGGGCGGGTCCGACGTCAAGCCGCGACATACACACGGCAACTTTCCACCTGTGAAAAGGAACTCCGGGACGCGATGAAATGTTTTCTGTGGCCGTTTTAGTCAGAATTCAGCAGCATATCTTCATTTCGTTGATGACCATGTTGTGCTGACCAGACCTGACAAACCGCAAGGAACCACCAATGACGGCTTCGTAAAAAGTCCAATAGCAGCAAAGCGCTGCATCCCTCGTCACTACTGCGTACGCCAAGTACGCCTCATTCCTCGGGAGTGATAGGGCTGCGCCGTATCTTGAACTTTTTACTTTGCCGTCCCCAATTTGACTTTTTACGGGACTATCACCAATGGCTGACACAAAAAACAAAACCGTTTTATTTGTTGATGATGAAAAACACATCCTGGATGTGGCGTCGAAATATTTCGGTAAAAAAGGCTACGATGTGCTCACGGCGGAAAACGGCATGGACGCCATATCCCTGCTGGAATCCGCCAGAGTGGATTGCTGTATTATCGACATCAACATGCCCAAGATGGACGGACTTCAGCTTGCCGAAAAAATACGAAAATTCGACAACACGATTCCCGTCATCGTCATGACCGGAAACCCCTCCCTGGACAATGCCATCAATACCCTGAAAAACGGGGTTGTGGACTTTCTCATCAAACCCATGGACCTGAACCAGCTGGAGCTTTGCATCAGCCGGGTGATGCGCGAACAGAAACTGTTTGTGGAAAACATCATATTAAAAGAGGAGGTGGAAAGCAAAAATCGCCTGGAAAAGCTCAACAAGGAGCTGGTCTATAAAATCGAAGAACTGGATGTGCTCAATAAAATCATGAGCGATGTGTCGGAAATCAGCAAGGCCCCGGACATATATAAACGGGTGGCCGACCTTGCCAGTGAGATAACCCACGCCGATGAGGCCAGGCTTTTTGTATACAACGAAAGCGAAGACAACCCCTTTGAAATCGCCTGTTCGATTGCCGGAGCAGATAATAACAACCAATCCGGCCTGCTGCTGACCGAAAACGAGGATGCCATCACCCGTCTGGTAATGGAGGTCATCAATGACGAACTTCCCCTGCTTGTGCCCTCCGACGAGACAGGCAAACGGCTGCCGGGCAAAATCAACTCGCTGATGCTGGTGCCGCTGAAAATCCAGGAAAAGGTCTTCGGCGTCCTGACCACGGCCATGGCCAACCGGAAAAACAAATTTGATGAAAAAGACCTCTATTTTCTCTCCTTCATGGCCCAGAAGACCGCATCGGCCATTGAAAATCTCGCATTGTACGAGCATATCAACAAAGGCATTATTACCACGCTTCAGGCCTTTGTCAAAGCCATTGAAGCCCGCGATCCTTACACCAAGGAACACTCAAACCGGGTCACCACCATCGCCGTCTCCATTGGCAAGGCCGTGGGGTGCACCGAGGAAGAAATCGACATCCTTCAGGTGGCGGGACCGCTCCATGACATCGGCAAAATCGGCATTCGGGACGCCATCCTGATGAAACCCGGCCGGCTCACCGATGAAGAGTTTACCGAAATTAAGCGGCATCCGGCCATCGGTGCTGAAATCATCGAACAACTGGGCATGTGGGATGACCACAAGTGGATCATCCGGCACCACCACGAACGCTTTGACGGCAGCGGCTATCCGGACGGTCTCCAGAAAGAAGGAATCCCATTTCTGGCCCGGGTCATGTCGGTAGCCGACGTCTTTGATGCCATCACTTCCAACCGTGCCTACCGTAAAAAAATGGAAATCGACACCGCCCTGAAAATCATGCGGGACGGATCCGGCGGTCAGTTTGATCCTTACCTGGTTGACATATTTTTCGATCTGTTCAACAAAGACGAACTCACTTATCCAAAAGATTAATGCGGCCGGTCGGGTTGTTTTCCTGTTTACTTTTCATGGTTTATATGCTATCATGTTATTATTAATTTTTTTCGCTGACCGGTGCAAAACCTTAAGATCGACAACTCATCCGGCAGCGCATTGCCGGATGCACCACCAAAAGGCGTCATTAATCCGATTCCCGTATAATTTTATCACATGGTTGCCATGAACGACGAGTATAATGAAAAAAGACAATGTGTACGTGTTATTGTCTCGGTACCGGCAAAAGTCAGGCTGGTGGACGGCGAGGAAGCCGAAAACCTGGCAGAAGAGGAAACAGCCCCGACACCGGCAGACCCGGTACATACGGAATTGTCAGGCTTTGAAAACCATCTTCTTCCTGAACAGCCGCAGCTGGATCCCCGTGTAACCGATTTTCTGGTACAGATTGATGAAAAACTGGATCGACTGCTGGAACTGCTTGACGACCGGGAAAAAAACCAAAACACGCTGGACGTCAGGGACACCTTCGATCTCAGCGGCACCGGCATACGGCTGATCCTCAGCGAATGTCTTGAAATCGGTCAGTGTATCCACATCACGCTGAAGGTACCGGAAATTCCTTTCGGGAAAATTACCGCATACGGTGAAGTGGTCAGGGTAAGTGAATTTTCTCAATCGCCGGAAATGCTTTATGAGGCCGGCGTTCGGTTTTTTAATCTTTCCCGCCGGGAACAGGAAACCATTATTGCCTATACCTTCTGGAAGCAACGGGAAAGCATTCGCTCACAAAAAGAGAACAAAACGTCCGGATAACCTTCCTGATCCGGCATTTGCTGTTTGCTAGTGTCCGTCCAGAAATTAGATATTTGGGTCGAGTTCAAGGAAGGCGAAAATTTTAACCGGAGGAATACTTTGCGTATTTTGAGGATTAAAATTTGAGCCTGACGCAGAAATCGGGCAAAATAGCAATTTATGGATGGGCACTTGCTAATAAACCGCGCCATTGGCACCTTCTTCACAACAACCGAAACGGGCTGCCCCTGTTCGACAAAGGGCAGGCACTCCCTTTGAAAACCGACATGCAGAGAGAACCGGTCCTTTTATGAAAGGCCCCCGATAAAGGAGATCCGATTATGGATGCAAAGCTTGTTAACCCGTTTATTCATGCGACCATGAACGTTTTAAAAACCATGGCGTTTGTCGCCTGCAAGGCGGACAAGCCCTACCTCAAGAAGGACGACATCGCATGCGGTGATGTTTCCGGCGTGATCGGCTTTACAGGTGAAACCAATGGAACCGTGGCCGTCACCTTCGACGAACCCAGTATTTTAAAAATCGTAACCAACATGTTCGGCGAAGAGATGAACAGCCTGAACGATGAAGTGGTCGATGCCGTGGGGGAATTGACCAACATGATATCGGGCCAGGCCAGGCGGGAACTCGAAGAAGCCGGCCGGTTCTTTGAAGCCGCCATTCCTTCTGTAATTCACGGCAAGGGACATACCATCACCCACTATACCGATGGGCCGAAAATCGCCATTCCCTTTTCCACGGAGGATGGCAATTTTACCATTGAGGTTTGCATGGAGAAAAGCGACGAATAAAGTGGGCAACTTCGTAAAACACTCAATAGCTGCGTTGCGCTGCATCTCTCGTCATGTCACGTACACGCCAGTACGCTCCATTCCTCGAGATACAGCGGCGCCTTGCTCTTGAGCCTTTTACGAAGCCGCCGGGCCATGGAGGGCTACAAATAAACATACCGTAACAATTAATCCGGGGAAAACAATCATGTCCAGAGTATTGGTGGTATACAGTGATTCGAAAACCATTGATCCGTTTATAACACTGCTTTCCGGAAAAAATCATCAGGTGGACAAGGTCAGAAGCCGGGATGCAGCCAGTTACCTGAGCACATCCGCCTTTGATGTCGTCATCACCGATTGTCCGCAGGCGGCCGACGTCGGCCGGGATGACGGTGTGGTGGCCCATGTCTCCAAAAACTGCCCGGAAACCCGGTGTATCGTTCTGACCGGCGCCAATGCAAAGGAACTCTGCGTGATGGCGGAAGAAAATGACCTTCGGTTTGACTGTTTTTCCCGGGACAAAGGGCCTGAAGCGTTGCTGGCCGAAGTGGAAAAATCAGCCCCGGCAGCGGCTGGCCCGGAGACCGAAAAAGAAAACCTCGGCGGTATCGTCGGGGAAAGCCGGGAAATCCGCCAGGTCTTCAGTGTTATTGCGAAGGTTGCAAAGACCGACAGTACGGTGCTCATTACGGGTGAAAGCGGCACCGGCAAGGAACTGATCGCCCGGGCGATTCACGAAAACAGCGACCGCGTCGAAAACCCCATGGTGGTGATCAATTGCAGCGCCATTCCTGAAGAACTGCTGGAAAGCGAGCTTTTCGGCCATGAAAAAGGAGCCTTTACCGGCGCCCATCGCGCCCGTGTGGGCCGGTTTGAAATGGCCGACAACAGCACGATCTTTCTGGATGAAATCGGCGACATGAGCCTGAACCTTCAGGTCAAGCTGCTTCGGGTGCTTCAGGAGCAAACCTTTGAAAAAGTCGGCGGTGCAAAATCCATGAAGGTGAACATCCGGGTGATCGCCGCCACCAACAAAGACCTTTCCGAAGCCATCAAGGAGGGCAGCTTCCGGGAAGACCTTTTTTACCGCCTGAATGTGATTCCCATCAAAATGGCGCCCCTTCGAAGGCGGCGCTCCGATATCCCCCTGCTCATCCGTTATTTCAGCAGAAAGCTGGCCCAGCGCGGCGGCATGGACCTGCCGAAACAGTTTTCGGAGGAGGCCATGAAAGTGCTCACGTCCTATGAATGGCCGGGCAATATCCGGGAACTGGAAAACATGATGGAACGCCTGTTTGTGCTGGTCAGCGGCGACACCATCGATCCCTCGGATTTTCCTGACTACTTTTTTGAACACCCCAGGCAGGAGCAGACCGCCCCGCCGGAGACGGATTCCATCGCCATTGAAGACGGCGTGGATTTCAACCAGGCCGTGGATGATTTTCAGCGCCAGCTTATTCTCAAGGCCCTTGAAGAAACCAACTGGGTCAAAAGCAAGGCCGCGGCCCTTTTAAATATCAAGCGCACCACCCTTGTCGAAAAAATCAAAAAACTCCAGATCGAGCCCCATTCGGAGGCTTAGCAGGCGTCGCCCTTCTCCGGCTTTTTTTGCCGGACATTCTCCCGGCAGCTTAGAAATCCCGCCTAATTGTTCCCACTCAGGAGAGGCTGTGTCATAATATATCATTCTGGCCGGTGCAGCGAAGGAACTTCTGGCGTTCTAAAGACCGCCGCTACACCGGCTGTGACAATAGCCCCATATTTTGGTAAACACCGCAGCCTGTGTAGCGGAAGCCTTCAGGCTTCCTTGAGGGACAGGAGCATAGAGCGATTATACTAAAAATTCAATCGTTTATCTGGCAAGAAGAGTGCCCGTAAAATTTTGGTTAAAAAAACTTGAAAACGATCAAATAAATGTGCTATTTATCACAATTTATGACTTTGTAATTATCCGTATAATTATCCGTTTGGGTTAACCTGGAATCGATGAGGTACATAGATGGGATCAAAAAATGAGGTAAAGCTTGCTTATGGCCTGGCAGTTGTGCTGTTGATTGTGGGTATTATCTGCTATGCGGCCGTATCCGCGGAACAACCCCAGGAACCGGTAAGAAAAGTATACAAAAATATGGCCGGCGATGTCCTGTTCGACCACATGGCGCATACCGGTTATGAGAGCGACTGTTACGTGTGCCATCACCACGGGGACAGCGACGAGTTCATGTCCTGCACCACCTGTCACAAGGAAGAAACGCCCGCGACTGAACCTTCCGTGTGCAAGGACTGCCATCCCCTGTCCGGCGATATGTACATCCACGACGCGCACCACCAGCTGCTGAAAGACGAACCGGGCGTCTGGAGCTGCAAGGACTGCCATTCGCTCAAGGAAGGGGAGGAACCGCCTCCTGCCGCCTGTGGCGAATGCCATGACCCCTATTATGTTGAGGGGGAGACCAGGCTCATGACATACCAAAAATCAGCGGATGCCCTTCATTCGCAGTGCATAGGATGTCATGAGGATTACGGGGCAGGGCCGGTCGAATGCAACATGTGCCACGCCCAGTAACGATTAATATATTGAGAGTCTCGTGATAAAGAAACGCTGATGGCGGCCACAGCGCAATACCGGTTCCAGCCGGCAGGCGCGGTCATCATCAAATAACGTGAGACGGAAAAAAGGTAAGGCTATGATAAAAAGACCGTTTTTCGGATTGACAATGCCTCAGCTGGACTATGCGGCCCTGGATACGGCGGCATCGCCCCAGAAGGTTTCGGCGCCTTCGCGTATTACCCTGTTTGTCGATGCGCCGCTTGAAAACACCGTTTCGCTGAAGGTTAACAAGGGCGATACGATCAAGCGCGGCGAAAAAGTGGTGCCCTTTTCAGACAAACCGGCTTATACCGTGGCGCCCAGAGGCGGAACAGTCGCTTCTGTGGTTTCCTACACCGGTAATTTCGGCAAAAAATACACCGCCGTAATTATCGATGTGGATGAAAGCGCGGAAGCCGACACGCAATTTCAGGAAACAGGGAAAACACCATCAAAAGAAAGCGCAGCACAATTTCTCTGTTCCCTGCCCGGCGGCATCGCATCTGGACTTTTTTCAACGGACACCGCACCGGAGACCATCGTCATTGCCGGCGCGGATGAAGACTTTCTGAGCGTAACCCGCCAGTACACGATTTCGGCAAACCTTGAATCGGTCAAGCGCGGCATAGACGTATTAAAACAGGTCACCGGCGCAAAGAACATCGTCATGGCCGTACCGGCCTCTCTTGCGGCCGGTGCCCGGTCTACCGGGGTGGAAGTAAAAACAACCGGTGCCCAATACCCCGCAGCCAATCCCTACATAATTGCCAGGGACTGCCTGGGTAAAACCATTGCCGCCGGCAAATCCTGCGAAGATGAAGGCATCTTTTTCATCAGCCCCGAAGCGGTGGCCGCCATGGGCGATGCCTATGCCGACGGCGGGGTGCCCGACCGCAAAACTATTACCCTGGTCAAAAAGAACGGCGAAAAGAAGCTCCTTTCCGCGGTGATAGGAACAGCGGTTGGTGAAATGCTCGCGGCATGCAACGAAACCGTCCAGGAAAATGACCGGCTGGTGATTGGCGGCCCCATGACCGGCACGGCCGTTTATACAGAGAATTACCCAGTGCGCCCGGATACGGATGTCGTTTTTGTGCAGGATGCCGCTCAGATTCCGACCGTTGAAGACAATGCCTGCATCAATTGCGGTGCCTGTGTCCGGATTTGCCCCGCCAATATCCCCGTGAACGTGTTGATCCGATACCTGGAGGCCGGCGAATACGGCGAGGCCGCCGACAATCATGATCTTCTGTCATGCATTGAATGCGGTTTCTGCAGCTTTGTCTGCACGGCCCGCATACCGGTTTTTCAATATATAAAACTCGGCAAGTATGAATTTGCCAGATCAAACGCAGCGGAGGCGGATAATGCATAGCAACAAAAAACTTCTTGTTTCACACGCGCCGTTCTGGCATGACGGCAGCTCGCTTTCGGCGAGATATTACAACATCATGCTGATGGCGCTCATTCCCGTAATCGCCGGCATTCTCACATACGGGACCCGGGCGCTTGGCGTCGTGGCCCTTTCCGTATCCACGGCCATTATCTGGGAATACCTGATGAACCGGGTGGCCCGTCAGCCCGTCTCCATCGGCGACGGCAACGCCGCGCTGATCGGCCTGCTGCTAGCCATGATGTTTCCGGCCACCATGCCCTGGTGGGCGGTTATCGTGGGAACCTTTG
Source organism: Thermodesulfobacteriota bacterium (assembly GCA_034189225.1). GTDB lineage: Bacteria > Desulfobacterota > Desulfobacteria > Desulfobacterales > Desulfosudaceae > JAXHTY01. The sequence continues at coordinate 51,666 of JAXHVL010000045.1, read as the reverse complement.
TGGCGGTTATCATCGCAAAAGGCATTTTCGGCGGCCTCGGGGCCAACCCCTTCAACCCGGTGGTTATCAGCGTGACCATTCTGATGGTTTCATGGCCCGATTTTCTGGACTTCAACTACATGCTGGCCGATTACCAAACCGGCTTTGACATGGCCTATCCCCTGGTGTCGGCCAAATATTTCGGTACCGGCCAGATTGAGGCATTCTCCACCATGGACCTGCTGCTCGGCCGGCAGTCCGGCGGCATCGGCGCCACCTTCGGACTGGGCATCATCATTGGCGGCATCTACCTGATGGCAAGGGGCTACATCCGATGGGAAATCGTGGTCTCCTTTCTCGTAGGTGTTTTTATCACCGCCCTGCTGTTCAACAAGATAGGGGATTCCACCCAGTATGCCGGCCCGATGGTCCATCTGCTCACTGGCTATACGCTTATCGGCGCCGTTTTTCTGGCAACCGAGGATTCATCATCGCCGGTCAACTTCGTTCCCATGCTGATTTACGGTGCATGCGGCGGGCTGTTGACCGTGCTGATCCGGAATATTGGCGTGTATGTTGACGGCGTCGTATTTGCCGTCCTGATTATCAATCTTGTCAACCCGCTGGTTGATAAAATACGACCAAAGGCAATGGGAAGGGTGGTATAAATGCGCGAATTAATAAAAATGGTCGTGGTGCTAACCGTTCTGACCGCTGTCTCCGGCGGGTTGCTGGCCGGCGTTCGGGCGGCCACCAAGGACCGTATCGATCTGCAGGTGTTGAAGTTTGTAAAAGGGCCGGTGCTGGACAGTATCTTTGAAAAGGCGTCAAACGATTATATTTCCGACCGGTTCACCGTCACCCACAACGGCGAAGAGGTCACCGTGTTCCCCGCAGTGGTGGACGGCAAGGTGCAGCAGGTTGCCCTGAGCGCCACCGGCAGCGGCTTCGGCGGCGACATTGGGCTCATGGTGGGGGTTAACATCAATACCGGTAAAATTACCGGTGCCGGGGTCACCACCCACAGCGAAACACCGGGTATCGGCGCCCGTGCCAAAAGCGAGCCCGACCTGACGAACCGGTTCGTGGGCATGTCCGTCGATAAAAAATTTAAAGTAAAAAAGGACGGCGGTGATGTAACCGCCATCAGCGGGGCCACTATAACCTCCAGGGGTGTCTGCGCCGCCGCCACCAATGCGGGCGAGCTTTACAGCGAACTGGAATCCGAAATTAAAAGCAAGATTGAAAATCTGTCCTTATAAAAAGCGTTAAAGTCAAAATTCAGCCGGGGGTAGTTCTTCTGACCCCGGATTGTTCGGGAGAAAAAATATGGCTAAGACAGTATCGCAGGAATTTGTAAAAGGGCTGTGGGCGGAGCTTCCCCCGTTTCGACTGGTCCTGGGGCTGTGTCCCGTTCTCGCCGTGACCACAAAGGTTGAAAACGGTATAGGGATGGGACTTGCCACCACCTTTGTGCTGGTCGGCTCCAACGTTCTGGTATCGCTGCTTCGAAACGTTATCCCGTCCAAGGTGAGAATCGCCTGCTTTATTACCATTATTGCCACCTTCGTGACCCTGGTGGAACTGCTGATGCAGGCATATACCTACAACCTGTTCTTGCAGCTCGGAATTTTTATTCCTCTGATTGTTGTGAACTGTATTGTACTCGGGCGGGCCGAGGCCTTTGCCAGCAAAAACAAGCTTGTGCCATCCATTGCCGACGGCCTGGGCATCGGCATCGGGTTTACCCTTTCCCTGGCAGCCATCGCCGCGATTCGCGAAGGGATCGGCGCCGGTACCCTGACGGTTCTCGGCAAATCATTTGCGCCTTTCGGGGATGCGTACATGCCGTTTACCTTTATGGTAGAAGCACCGGGCGCGTTTGTCTGCCTGGGCCTCATGCTCTGTATTATGAATATGCTCGAGAAATAGGAGGCTACAAATGAGCGAATATATTCTGTTGGCGATAAGCTGCATCCTGATTAACAATATCGTTCTTGCCCAGTTTCTTGGCAACTGTCCGTTTCTCGGCACATCCAAGAAGATGGAAACTGCGGCGGGCATGGCCATGGCTGTGGTATTCGTCCTGGTTATGGCCGGCATCATCACCTGGTGTGTGGACACCTATCTGCTGAAAACGCTTAACCTCGAGTATCTGCGAACGCTGGCCTTTATTCTGGTTATCGCTTCCCTGGTACAATTTGTGGAAATGTTTCTGAAAAAGAGCATTCCGGCGCTGTATGCCGGCCTGGGCATTTTCCTTCCCCTGATCACCACCAACTGCGCGGTAATGGGGGCCTGCCTGATTAACATCAAGGAAGAATATACCTTTATCCAGGCACTGGTGGCTTCCTTCTCTTACGCGGTGGGGTTCGGCCTGGCGCTGATCCTGTTTGCCGGCGTCCGGGAGCGGGTAAACCTGGGCAGGGTTCCCAAGCCGCTGGAAGACACCTCCATAGGCCTGGTGACCGCTGGCATGATCGCCCTTGCTTTTTTCGCCTTCAGGGGTATGGCTTAATTTTCTGATTTTTTGCAGTACCATTAGCAGGACCAGTTGAATAGGGGCCGGAAGAGGCCGGGGGTGCAACCTTATCCCGGAAAACTGACACCTATGAATTTAAACAACAGGAGCGACCATTGATAGAAGCTATTTTAGCCATGCTGGGCATCGGAATGACCAGCAGTGTTGTCCTGGGCGTCGCGTCCAGGGTTTTTTACGTATATGAGGACCCACGGATCGCAGAAGTTGAAGGCTACACTGCCGGCGCCAACTGCGGCGGATGCGGGTACGCCGGCTGTTCAGCCGCCGCCGAAGCCGTGGTAAATGGCGAAGCGCCGCCCAACGTCTGTATTCTTGCCGACGCCGATGCCGTTGCCGCCATCGCCGGCATCATGGGCATGGAAGCCGGCACCGCCGAGCCGCGCATTTCGGAAAACGAATGCGCCGGCGGCCACCGGGCTGAAAACCGTTATACCTATATGGGCGTTAACTCCTGCAACGCCGCGGCCGCCATGTTCGGCGGACGTCGGGCCTGCCCCACCGGCTGCCTGGGCTACGGCGACTGTATCAAGTCCTGTTCTTTTGACGCCATTGAGATGGGGCCGGAAGGATATCCCGTGGTCAGCGAGGCGAAATGCGTTGGCTGCGGTGCCTGCGAAGCGATCTGTCCCAAAAATATCATCAAGGTCAAATCAATGACCGAACGCCTTCTCGCCTTCAACCGGGTGGATGGTGCTCATGCGCCCTGCCAGCAGACCTGTCCGGCGCAGATCGATATCCCGGAATACATTCGCCAGATCAAAAACGGCGACTACGAAGGTGCGGTACGGACGATCCGGGAACGCAACCCGTTGCTGCTGGCCTGCGGCCGGGTCTGTCCCCATCCCTGTGAAGATTACTGCCGACGGGCTATCGAAGACGAGGCGGTTTCCATCAACCAGTTGAAGCGTTTTGTGGCGGACTATGAAATGAATTCAGGCCGCCGCTTTCTCATTCCCTGCGCCCCTTCTACGGGCAAACACGTGGCCGTGATCGGCGGCGGGCCGGCTGGCCTGAGCGCCGCCTACTTTCTTCGCCGTGTTGGGCATGAGGTTACCATATTTGATGCCATGCCCGAACTCGGCGGCATGATACGATACGGCATTCCCGAATACCGGCTCCCCAAAAAGGTCCTGAAATGGGAAACCGACGGAATCCTCAAGCTGGGCATCGAGCACAAACCCGGGAAAAAGCTGGGGCGCGACTTTGATTTAAACAGCCTGGTGGCTGCGGGTTACGATGCGATCTTTCTGGGCATCGGCGCCTGGAAGGATTATGACCTGAAAATCGAGGGTAACGACCTCAAGGGCGTTTACACGGGTATTTCATTTCTTACGCATTTTGCCCAGTGGCAGCAGGGCGCGCTTGAGGATCCCCCGTTTGTGGGCAAAAAATGCGCCGTTATCGGCGGCGGCAATACCGCCATCGACTGCGTGCGGACCCTGGTACGGCTGGGCGCAGAAGAGGTTTCCATCGTCTACCGCCGGACCCGGAACGAAATGCCGGCCAACAAGGTGGAAATCGACGCTGCCGAACACGAGGGCATTAATCTCAAATATCTCTTTTCACCGAACAAAATTGTCGGTGACGACGACGGCAACGTGGTGGGCCTGGAAGTACAGGAAATGGAACTGGGCGAACCGGACGACAGCGGACGGCGTAAGCCCATCGCCAAAGAAGGGGCCGTTCAGACTCTTGAAACCGACATGATCGTGCTGGCCATCGGCCAGGGCCCGGACATCGCTTTCAAGGAAGCCGAAGCCGGTCGCCGTGTGGAGGAACTGGAAACCACCCGTTGGGACACCATCGACCAGGTCAACGAAGAAACCCTTCAGACCAATATTCCCTACATTTTTACCGGCGGGGATGCGGCCACGGGAGCGGCTTTGGTGGTGGACGCCATCGGCGCCGGCCGGCGCGCGGCCCGCTCCATCGACCTTTTCCTGGCGGGCAAGCCGGTAACACCGCCCCCGCGGTCGCTGTTCAACATGCACATTCCCGGCTCCATCTTTGATTCCGTGGAAGGGGTGTCCAAACGCAATCGTGCGGAAATGCCCGAACTGGATGCGAAAACCCGCATTCACACCTTTGACGAGGTAGACCAGGTCATCGAGGAAGAAACCGCAAAAGGTGAGGCAGACCGCTGTCTGTTCTGCTGCACCACCTGTTATACCCCGGAAAGGGAGTAATTTTTAAAACCGGATCACCGCCACCGCATCTCCCTTGTTGATGCCTTCAGAATCTGCATCAATGGCCACGAGACCGTCTGCCTTTACCATGGTATTGATCAGCCCTGACTTGCCGAATACCGGGTGGGCCAGCGGCCGGCCGCCCGATGGATCTGCTTCAAGCCATACCCGCACAAAATCGGTCCGCCCGTAAACCGACGGCACGTTTCTGGCGATACGGGCAGAAACAGTGGGGGGCTCGGTCCCGGCATATCCGCCGATATGCTGAACAAACGGCCGTACCATAATCATGTAAACCACCATGGCCGAGGTCACCTGACCGGGAATGCCCCACACCATCCTGTGCCAGGACCGGGCCAGCATGGTGGGCTTGCCCGGTCGCATCGCCACACCGTGAACCAGGAGCTCGGCATCCGGCAACGCGGTAATCGCCTTTTTGGTGTAATCCCGGGCACCCACGCTGCTGCCACCAGAGACGAGCACGGCATCACAGTCTTTAACTGCTTCAGCCAATGCCTCATACAGCACCTCATACCGATCCGGCACCACGCCCATATTCACCGGCGCACCCCCGCTTTCCCTCACCAGCGCGGCCAGGGTATAGGTATTCATGTCCCGGATATGGCCCGGCGGCGGCGACTCTTCCACGGTCACAATCTCATCGCCCGTGGAAATGATCCCGACCAGGGGTTTCCGGTAAACCGTCACCGATGTCAGGCCCATGCCCGCCAGCAGCCCGATCTCCTGGCTGCGCAACAATGTGCCCCTGGCAATGGCGATCCCACCGGCTTCAAAATCTTCATTGGCGCCGACCATATTGCCGCCCGGCGCCACCGGTTTATAAACCTCCAGCTCGGTTTCGCTCACGGCATTGGCATGCTCCTTCATGACCACCGCATCCGCGCCCGCAGGCAGCATACCGCCCGTGGCGATGGCCGCAGCTTCTGACCGGCGAATATCAAATTCCGGCACCGCCCCCATGGGAATCGACCCCTTGATCGTAAGAAAAGCCGGACTGCCGTCGGAGGCCCCGAAGGTCGATGCAGCGGCCACCGCGTACCCGTCCATCACAGACCGGTTGAACCCCGGCAGATCAACAGGCGATACGATATCTGCGCCCGCCAGCCGGTCCAGAGCCTCGGAAAGCGATACCGCCTCGGTCTCCACCCGGGAAAACCGTTCCTTCATCGCCAGCACCGCCGCCGGCGTCATCACTTTAAAAAATTCTTCCATCATTTTCACCAAGATGGCAAAGCAAAAAGTTCAAGAGCAAGGCGTCGATGCATCTCGAGGAATGGAGCGTACTGGCTGTACGTGACATGACGAGAGATGCATCGCAACGCAACTATTGGGCTTTTTTCGAAGCCATCTAAACCGGTATAAAATCTTCCCCCCTAACCCCCACCATGGTGATCGCCTCTTCCGGACACCCGATAGCGCACTGGCCGCACCCCAGGCACTTATCCGCGGTCACCACGGCCACCTCATCATCACCCAGGTTGATGGCCCCAAACCAGCACCGATCCTCGCAGGTGCCACAGGCCGAACAGGCATCCGCATCCACCTCGGGTACGTAGCGGCTGGGATCGCAGAGATTAACACCTTCTGAAATCAGCATGGAAAAGGCCTGACAACAGCACCCGCAGCAATTGCAGATAAAATGGCCCACATCAGCCTTGTTCATGGTCACGTGCACCAGCCCGGCTTCCTCGGTATCCTGAATAATTTTCATGGCCTCATCCAGGGAAATTTCCCGGCCCGAACCGCGGTCAACGGTGTATTCCGCGCCCCTGTTGATCTGAAGGCAAACTTCCACCGGCGCGTCGCACTTTTTCATGGTCAGCCGGCAGGTGCACTTGGTCACCGCAATCCTGGAAGCCGACTCAAGGATCTCTTTCACGTTTTCCGGCGCCAGCACCTTTGCCTTACCCGTATCAATGGATTTTCCCACCGGCACCACCCGGGTGAACGGCCGGGGCATGACCGTGGCGATGCCGGGCGCCAGCTTGGGCCATTCCTCTTCCATATACAGCCGCCAGAGCTCATAAAATTCCTCCGTGGCCTCGGGCCAGACGATGGTAGCGTCATGAAACTGGGCGATGTGCATGGGCGGCCGCCAAAGCACATCGCCGTCCTTCTTTTTTTTGAAGGTCAGTCCCTTTCTGTACATGTCTTCCAGGTCCGTTCGGGCATCATCCTCGGCCATACCGAATTTTTCCGAAAGCTGGGCCGCCGTGGCCGGCAGGGACATCAGCATCTCCGCCTGGCGGTCCGTGATCATGCTCTGCAGGATTTTCGGTATATACACCGAATCCGGCTGCATCATGCGTTCGGCAAACTTGGCATACGGCGTCTTATCGGTCATGAGGGCCTCCTTGTTTGATGGTATTGTAAAAAGTCATTTTGGGACGACAAAGTAAATTCCTTTCGGACACTGCAAAACGCATACACTCCCAAATACCACGCTACCGGGACCGCCGGGGCGTCATTCCCAGCATCTCCAGCATAGCCAGGTCATCTGCCAGGCTGCGGCCCGCCGTGGTCAGGTAATCCCCGGTCATGATACCGCTGGCCCCGGCATAAAATACCAGGGGATGCAGGGCCTTCAGGTTATATTCCCGGCCGCCGCAGATTATGATTTCGGTCTCCGGCAGCACATACCGGAAAACCGCAATAATCTTCAAGCACTTCATCGGCGTCAGGCTGTAAAGCCGGGGGCCGGCCGTGCCACCCACAGGCACGAGAAAGTTCAGGGGCACCGCATCCACGGCCAGCTCCCGAAGGGCGACGGCCAGCTCCGCGATCTGCTCATCAGATTCGCCCATGCCAAGAATACCGCCGGCACAAATGCTCATGCCGGCACTCCGGGCCGCCTGAATCGTATCGATCCGGTCCTGGTAGGTGTGGGTGGTGCAGATCTGCGAAAAATAACTTTCCGCCGTCTCCAGATTGTGATGATAGCGGCTCACCCCGGATCGCTTCAGGGCATCCAGGCTTTCCCGGTCCAGAATCCCCAGCGAGGCGCAGGTGTGGAGTTTTTCCGGGTCGATCCCGGAAAGCCCCGCCGCTACAGTCGCCACCTCCTTTTTGGAAAGCCGCCGGCCGCTGGTCACCACCGAATAACGGTTCACCGGCGTATCCGCCAAATCTTTGCCGCGTGCGGCAAGATCGCCAGCGCTCATGAGCGGATACTCATCCACCACCGCACTCCCGTGGGCGGACTGTGAACAGAACGCGCAGTCCTCGGAACACCGGCCGGACCGGCCGTTGCAGATCACGCACAAATGCACCGTCCGGCCGAAACGCGCCTCCCGCAGCATATCCGCCCCCGCGCAGAGCCACAGGGCGTTTTCTTCGGGAACCGCCATCAGCGCCAGACAGGTATCCATGTCCGGCACGACGCCGTCCTTCACCTCCCGGGCCAGGTCCAGCAGCGCTTCCCTGGAATTCAATGGAGACTGCGGTAAAGCACTCACGATACCCGCCTTTCCAGTGTAAACAAATCAAACGCCTCATCCAGCGCCGCGGGCGTCATTTCCGGCAACGGCGGAATTTCCGCGATCACCGGCACCCGGCCGTAATGCTCCACAGCCTTTTTATTGGCCTCATGGGGCTCGCCGTTCATCACCACCCCCAGCACCGGAATGTCCCGGGATCGAAGCTGGTCCAGCGTCAGCAGCGTATGGTTGATCATGCCCAGCCCGCTGGGCGCCACCACCAGGGCCGGCACGTCAAGACCCTTGATCAGGTCCGCAATGAACCGGTCCGTGTTCAACGGCACCAGGACCCCGCCGGCCCCCTCGATAATCAAGGGGGTATCCCCCACCGCCGGCATGCTGATCTCGTCCATGTTTATGCGCACCCCGTCCATGGCCGCCGAAAGATGGGGAGAAGCCGGGGTGTTGAGCACGTAAGACTCGGATATAAAATGGCTGTCGTCCAGGCCGGTGATGTCGCGCACCCACTGCGTGTCTGTCATCGGCGCCACCCCGCTCTGAACGGGCTTCCAGTAAACGCCCCGCAGGCCCCGCAGCAAAATCGCCGCCACCACGGTCTTGCCCACGCCGGTATCCGTACCGGTGACAAACATCCGCTGGAAAAACTCCGTGTTGCTCATGCGGCCCTCCACTGCTCAAACGCATCGGCCAGCCGCTCCACATCCGCCCGGGTATGCAGGGCGCTGAGCGACACGCGCACCCTTGATTTTTTCGGCGGCACCGAAGGCGGCCGGATGGCCACCACCAGAAAGCCTTTTTCTTCAAGATATCGGGAAAGATCCAGGGCATCGTTCTCGTCGCCCACCACCACGGGCACGATCTGGCTTGCCGACGGCCCCGTATCAAGGCCCAGCCCGGCCATTCGCTCCCGGAACCATGCGGCGTTCTCAAGTACCATCCGCCGCCGGTCTTCCATCTCCGGTATCAGTTCCAGCGCCGCATCGATCTCGCCCACCACTGCCGGCGGTAGGCCCGTGCTGTAAATAAACCCCTGGCAGTAGTTGACCAGGTATTCCAGGATCCGCCCGGAACAGGCCACGTAAGCGCCGAACCCGCCCCCCCCCTTGCCAAAGGTGCCCATCACTACATCCACGGCTTTGCCGCAGGAAAGCCCCATGCCCTTTTCCCCGAAAACCCCGGTGGCATGGGCCTCGTCCACCATCAGGATGGCGTTGTAGGTTTCGGCCAGGGACACCAGTGCATCCAGGTCAACAATGTCGCCGTCCATGCTGAACACGGTTTCCGTGACAATCACAATCCTTGAAAACCCCTGATCCGCGTTTTCGGCAAGCAGCCGCTCCAGGTCTTGCGGATCGTTGTGGGCATAACGCTTCACCGTGCACCGGGCCAGCCGGCACCCGTTGATAATGCTGTTGTGATTCAATTCGTCGGAAAGGATCAAGGCGGCCCGGTCGCACAGCGCCGGCAGAAGCGTTGCATTGGCCTGGTAGCCCGCGTTCAGAATCAGGGCCGCCGAAGTCTGCTTCAGCCACGCCAACCGGGCCTCCAACTCTGAAAAGCACGGGTAATTGCCGCACACCAGCCGTGATGCCGTGGCCCCTGCCCCGTACCGCTGTGCAAACACCCCGGCCCGCTCCGCCAGCAGCGGATGCCGGGAAAGCCCCAGGTAATCGTTGGAACAGCAGTTCAGCAGCCGCCTGCCGTCCACCTGCATATAAGCCCCGTCCAGCGGCGTCATGTCCCGCAGCCGCCTCACCTGGTTCGCCTGTCGCCGCGCCTCAAAGGTCGCATCTATGAAATCAAACTTACCCATGTTTATTGTTGTCTGCGAATTGGCACGAATCAGGCCCCCTGCCGCACCCACACCCTCTCGCTCCCACCCTCCCGCGTGGGAACGCAAAACGCATCCCGCCCCTATTAGTACCCATTCGTCTCAACCCGTGGACCTCTCTTTTCCCGCTTCCTCGCCGGCCACCGCCACCATGGCCGAGGTGACCGTTGCCAGCTCCTCCGCCGTAATGATATACGGCGGCATGATATAAATCAGCCGGCCGAACGGCCGCACCCAGACTCCCATCTCAACAAACCGCTGCTGGGCCGCCGCCATTTCCACGGGCTGCACCAGCTCCACCACGCCGATGGCCCCCAGCACCCGCACATCAACCACGCCCGGAATCTCACGGCACGGGGCGAGCCCATGTTTCATCTGCGCCTCGATGGCCGCCACCCGCGCCTGCCAGTTCCCGGACAGCAGCAGGTCAATGCTGGCCGTGGCAACAGCACACGCCAGGGGGTTGCCCATAAACGTCGGCCCGTGCATGAAAACGCCGGGATCGGCCGCGGAAATTCCCTCCGCCACCGCCGCCGTTGCCAGGGTGGCCGCAAGGGTCATGTACCCCCCGGTCAGGGCCTTGCCCACGCACATGATATCCGGCGTGATCCCCGCATGCTCGCAGGCAAACAACTTGCCGGTGCGGCCGAACCCCGTGGCGATCTCATCGCAGATCAGCAGCACACCATGGGTATCGCACAAATGCCGGACCCCGGCCAGGTATTCCGGCGAATAAAACCGCATGCCTCCCGCGCCCTGGACCACCGGCTCCAGAATCACCGCCGCAATCTCTTCATGATGCGCCGACAGCATGGCCGCCATTTCATCCAGGTCGGACGCGTCCCACGGGTCTGCAAACCGACATGCCGGCGCAGGCACGAAAAACTGCTGCGTCAGGGTGTCCGCAAACATATGATGCATGCCGTTCACCGGATCGCACACCGACATGGCCCCGAACGTATCGCCATGATAGCCGTTGCGCACCGTAAGCAGCCGCTGCTTGCCCGTCCGGCCCGCGGCAAACCAGTATTGAATGGCCATCTTGATGGCCACCTCCACGGACACCGACCCGGAATCGCACAAAAACACCCGTTCCAACCCCGGCGGCGAAAGGTCCACCAGTCGCCGGCACAGCGCCACCGCCGGCTCGTGGGTAATCCCGCCGAACATCACATGGGCCATCCGGTTTACCTGGTCCGCCGCCGCCCGGTTCAGTTCCGGGTGGTTATACCCGTGGATGGCCGTCCACCACGACGCCATCCCGTCCACCAGCGTCCGACCGTCTTCCAGCACCAACCTACACCCCGACGCCGAGCGCACCGGATACACCGGCAGCGGCCCCCGCATGGACGTATAAGGATGCCAGATATGACCCCGGTCAAAATCCAGCATATTGCTCAGATTATCACTCAATAATCGCCCCGCAATCCTCACACCTGTACTTCACCGGACCGGCCTCCGCCTGTTCAACCGGCTCGAAATCATACCGTTTTTCACCGGTCAACTCAAAACATTCCGGACAATACCCGTCTCCGATATCTTCTTCCTTGATGGTCAGATGGCAGTGCCGGCACCGAAGCCGCGGCTTTGCCTCATACAGTAATACCAGGTTGTGATGTTGACAACTGCTCATAGCGCCCAACCGCTGCTCTGTTTTTCCGCTTTTTCAATCGCCGCCGCCAGCCCATCCCGCCGGTCCTCCAGCTCGATCAGCTCATTCATCATCCCCGGCTTTGCCGAATGCGCCGGCATCCGCTCCTTTGCTTCCGCCAGCGCTTTCTCCACCTGCGCCAGCTCGGCCTTCATTTCCTCAACCGTCTGCATTGAACACACCTGTTTTTTTATTTCCAAACCTCTATTTATAACATAAAACACGGGCACTGACCACCCGCTGTGGTTTGCCTGCTACGGCTTGCTACAGTTTTTATTCTCCTGTTGGACATGAGATTTTTTCAGAACCATCGACTTGTACAGTTAAAAAATGTACAGTTAAAAAATGAAATTTGACTGGAACCCTGGAAAAAATGAGTGGCTTAAAAAGAACAGGACAATATAATAGAGGCTTATGAAAAGAGAAAATATCGCTGTGTCACCGTGATGTATGATATTGAAAGGTTGTATACGCAAGAGAACAATAAATAATAGTGAAGACCGAAAGGAGATTGTTATGAAATACGTACGTATCGTAGTGCTGTCTATCTGTTGTGTTGTGATATCTGTGCAATTCACTGTTGTGGCACTGGCCGAGGAACACCATGCCGCCCCAAAGCCGAGTCCGGATGAGGTTTTACAGATATTGAAAAAGGGGAATGAGCGTTTCTATACTGGAAAGGCGACATATCCGCACACCAACACCGCTCGCCTTGAACAAGCCGGAACGGAAAATCAGGGAGATCATGCCTACGCTACCGTGATTACGTGTTCCGATTCTCGAGTTCCTGTTGAACTTCTCTTTGATGCTGGTGTGATGGATATTTTTGTCATTCGGGTCGCCGGAAATGTATGCGATACTGATGAAATCGGTTCCACTGAATATGGATTAGCCCATGTCAACACACCAATTTTGGTGATTTTAGGCCACACTCAATGTGGTGCTGTGACTGCGGTGACACATGCTGTCCACGGAGAAGGGCACGCCCTTGAACGAAATATTCCCCCGTTAGTTGACAATATTATACCAGCAGTTGAACGTGCGATAGACCAACATCAGGATGTGCATGGTGATGCGATCATTCCGTATGCGATTGAAGAGAATGTATGGCAGGCGACTGAAGACCTGTTTATGAAGAGTCCGGCTGTTCGAAACATTGTCAATAAGGGCAAAGCCAAAGTGGTTGGCGCCATTTATGATGTTGGGACTGGCAAAGTGGCATGGCTTCCTCTTGAAAAGGTTGATGAGATTTTGAAAACGGTTGAAGCCTCTCCTGACAAGGAAACCGAACCGTTAGCCACTGAATAAGTCATGAAAAGCGACAAAGAGTTTTACGATTAAATCAGTGAAGATGGTCTCGTAAAAAGTCAATTTTGGGACGGCAAAGTAAAAAATTCAAGATACGGCGCAGCCCTATCACTCCCGAGGAATGAGGGTACTTGGCGTACGACGCAGTGACGAGGGATGCAGCGCAACACATATATTGGACTTTTTACGAAGCCGTCAGTGAAGAGCGTATGGTGAAAATTAAAAACAGCCACAGACTGACCTTATCGCAAGAGGCGTTAAGGGTCTGTCAAAAAATAAGTGTGTCACACCGAGGTTGTCGATTCGCCCGTCCGGCAAGGAGCGCAACGCCGCTGGACGGGATGAAGCGGCAACCGAATGTAACAGTTATTTTTTGACAGATCCTTTTCGGAAACCGCTTTTGTGGTGACCTATCTCAAAGGCGAAATGGAGGTGTGATGCATGCCTGGCAGAATACTTGCCGGCGGCGGGTCACCCTTTCAGCAGCAGAAGAAAGCCCAGGAGGGTAAGCATGAGCATGGCCACGCTCTGGTAGATGGTTTCATTGCTCTGGGAGTAGAGGCGGATGCCGAGCAGGACGCCCAGGACCAGGGGGATGAGGCAGAGGCCCCAGTAGCGCCATACCGCGGGGGTGATGATGCCGGAAAACAGTTGGATGGCGATGATGCCGAGGCCGCCGGTAAAGAAATAGCCCACCATGGTGGACTTGATCTGGTGCCTGGTCCAGGGCTGAAGGGTGGTGTAAATAACCACGGGCGGACCGGCCGCGCCGATGCTGCCGCCGAGGAAACCGGCGGCAAGGCCGGCGAGCCAGCCCCAGGCCCGGGCCGGTTGCCGGGTGCCGGGCTTCAGGAACAGGAAAGTACCGGCGGTAAGGAGAATCATCGCTCCCACCAGTATCTCCAGGGGGCGGGTGCCCACGGCCTTTAATGTATAGACGCCCATGGGGATGCCGGGCAGGGAGGCGGCCAGCAGGGGCAGACATTTGCGAAACTCGATATGCCGGGCCAGCTGAATGACCAGGATGATGTTGATCGCCATGCCCAGCAGCAGCACCAGGGGGATGGCGATTTTTATGTCTATCACAAAGGCCATCAGCGGCAGGGACACCAGGACCACGCCGAAACCGCTGAACCCCTGGACCAGGCCGGCGGCAAAGGCGATGCTGCACAGATAAATGATTTCCCACGGCAATGGACTGCCTCCCTTTCTCAATAATGGGGGTTACGATACCATATCCGCACCGGCGCCGGAATGAAAAAAGGATGGGCTCGAGTAACGGCCCGGAAGCATGCATGGTTTGTTTCCGGTTTATTTCATGACATTTCCTTTTGCGGATGGTATAATGAGGGCCATTCAGGCAGGCGGTCACCGGGGCCAACCGGTGAATGGATAATCCGATGGAATTTGCAGAGGTTGAATATGACGGAAACGCAGGACAACCTGATGTCGCAGCGCATGCAGGTGGATTTTCCCTGGCCCATATGGCTGGCCGGTTGGATTGCCATTTTAAAGGGCGTTGTATGGCTATCCGCCGACCCCAATCTTCCGCAGTGGCAACTGACCATAATGGGCTGTAAATACCTGGCCCTGATGATACCACTGGTCGTTTTCGGCATCGGCATCTGGAAGATGAAACGATGGGCCGCATGGGGGCTCGTGGTGCTGTGTGTTGCGGACCTGCTGTTTTTTTTGTTTTTCCCGTTTGCCATGTCCTCGCTTGCCCTTAACCGGATTTCGTTTGTTTCGCTGATCTTTACCTTTTTCGTGTTTGTGATCAACGGACCGGTGAGCGATATTCTACTACTTATCATGTTGCCGGTGTTTTTTCGATACGTCAAAAAAAAGAGCTGACACGGGAGTTGCCCCTTCGCGGTGAACTTTCATATAACAGCAACCAGGCCCCGGCGCCGGATAAGGCGAAACTGGCCGGAGGATGGGGAGATGAATACCCATACAGCGGATATGTTCGGGCGGGGTGGCCGGGTCCGGCCGCCATCTATATCTTTTTTAATTCCCCGGTTATCCACGACTTTGTATTGGCCGCTGTGAAAAACCTCATTGGTGGCCGGGCATACAAATATTAATTTCATAAAAAATCTTGATGATTATGTTAAAATCTGAAAAACGGATAACAGACAAAAGAGGACCTATGGCGGATTATTCAACCGACATCTACCTGAAGAAAAAGTCGCTGGCCCAGGCCGGGGAGATTCTTTTTAATACGTTTGCCGAAGCCGCGCCGGCCGAGACCGAAACCATTGCCGCATACGGGGCCGCAGGACGGGTACTGGCCGAGGGGGTCTACGCCCGGGTATCGTCCCCCGCCAACCATGTTGCCGCCATGGACGGCATCGCGGTAAAAGCGGAAACCACGTTCGGTGCGTCCGAAACATCCCCCCGAACATTGGCCGTCAATGGAACAGCGTTCTTCGTGAACACCGGCAACCTTCTGCCGCCGGGCACCAACGCGGTGATCATGATCGAAGATGTGCATGTGATAGACGACCAGCAGGTCGAAATCATGACGCCGGCCTTCCCCTGGCAGTACGTTCGAAAGGTGGGCGAGGACATTGTCGCCACGGAACTCCTGTTTCCGGCCAATCACCTGATCACGCCCTATTGCGTGGGCGCACTCCTGTCCGCCGGTATCATGACCGTTTCGGTGAACAAAAAGCCCTGTGTGCTGATCATCCCCACCGGGGACGAACTCATGGCCTGCGATGAAGGGTTTGACCCGGAAAATTTGCCGGCCGGTAAATTGCTTGAGACCAACTCCCACATGCTGGGGGCCCTGGTGGCTGACTGCGGCGGCGAATTCGTCCGCCATGACATCCTTCCGGACGATCCGGCACAAATCAAACAGGCCGTGCAAAAAGCTGTTGGCAGTGGCATGTATCAGGCGATTTTTCTGCTGGGCGGCTCGTCGGCCGGTGCCCGGGATTATTCAAAGCGCGTGATCAGCGAACTGGGTGATCTGCTTGTTCACGGGGTAACCATCATGCCCGGCAAACCCTTTATCATCGGCAATATCAGTGACGTGCCGGTGTTCGGCATGCCGGGCTACCCGGTATCGGCCGTGGTCTGCTTTGAAGAACTGATCCGGCCGTTTCTGACATGGCGCCAGGGGCTTCCCGCCCCCCGGAAGGACACCGTCACCGCGGTGCTGGCCAAAAAGGTGGCTTCCAAGCTGGGAGTGGAAGAGTTTTTGCGGGTAAAGATGGGGGCCGTGGGCGAGCGGATCGTGGCCACGCCCCTGCCCAGAGGGGCCGGGTCGGTCACGTCCCTGGCCGATGCGGACGCGTTTGTCCGCATCCCCGCGGACACCGAGGGTGTTGCCGAGGCCACTCCGATGACGGCCGAACGCCTGAGCCGGCGATCCGATCTTGACAAAACCCTGGTGGTGGTGGGCAGCCACGACAACACCCTTGATGTGATCGCCGACATGTTCGGACGGGAACACCGGGCCATGCGCCTGGCTTCGTCTCATGTCGGCAGCATGGGCGGGCTCATGGCCCTGAAAAAGGGGTTCTGCCATGTGGCGGGCACCCATTTGTTTGACCCGGAGACCCACACGTACAATGTTCCTTACATAAAAAAGCACCTGCCCGGCCTGCCGGTAAAGCTCGTGCGGCTGGTATCCCGCCGCCAGGGGCTGATCGTTCCGCCGGGCAACCCGAAAAACATATCCGGCCTGGAGAACCTTGCCCGGGACGACATCCGGTTCATCAACCGGCAGCCCGGCGCCGGCACGCGGATACTGCTCGACTTCCGGCTCTCGGAGCTGGGCATTGACGGCGGGGCCATCGCGGGATACGAAAACGAGGAATACACCCACATGGCCGTAGCCGTGGCCGTGGCCAGCGGCGCCGCGGATGCCGGCCTGGGCATATACGCCGCGGCCCGAGCCCTGGGCCTGGACTTCGTGCCGGTGGTGACGGAGCAGTATGAACTGGCCATTCCGACGGCCTTTTTTGACCTGCCCGTTGTGCAGACCCTGATGACGATCATCACCAGCCCGGCCTTTGCCAAACGCGTGGAGAAACTGGGCGGCTACAGTACTGAAGAGACGGGACAGATCATCAACATCTGACGGCTTCTTTTTCAAACCACGGAATACACGGAAAGACACGGAAAAAGAAAACGGATGACGCCTTCCGTGCCTTTCCGTGTATTCCGTGGTTAATCTAGTGTCCGTCCAGAAATTAGATATTTTGGTCGAGTTCAAGGAAGGCGAAAATTTTAACCGGAGGAATACTTTGCGTATTTTGAGGATTAAAATTTGAGCCTGACGCAGAAATCGGGCAAAATAGCAATTTATGGATGGGCACTAATCTAATGGCAGACGGCGATTACAAAACGTCAGAGCGCCGCGTCCGTGTCGTCGCCGGCGTCTTCATAGCAGAAAGCCCGGATTTTTTCGGCCATGTCGTCGGCAATCATCTGGCAGGTTTCCTGGAGCTGGGCTTCGAGCATCTCCGGTGCATCGCCGTGATCGTCCAGCAGCCCGGCGGCCAGCACACTGGCCATGTAGACCGAAACGATGTTGTACACCCGGCGGCCGTCCGCCTCATCAATGCCCAGGTCTTTATACAGTCTGGAAAAGGCATCGGTGAGCGCATCCAGATCAATTTCAAAGTCTCCCATGTCGATAATCATTGTATTACCCCCGTTTTTAGCTGGTTTCGGCAAAACAACAGCCGCCGGTCCGGTTGGCCCTTTCCGGTTGTGTTTTCAGCGGCTGCGGTGGTATAACCCCTTTGTCTGATAATATGATATTATCATACTAAATGCTGCGATTCGAAACCGTCAACCTTAATGTACGCACAGGCGATTTACAGACGGCAAAGTAAAAAGTTCAAGATGCGGCGTGTCTAATTCATTCTTGAGGAATAAATTGTAGGGGCGAACCTTGTGTTCGCCCGATCAGTGGGCGAACACAAGATTCGCCCCTACACCGTACGTGACATGACGAGAGATGCATCGCTTTGCTGCTATTGGACTTTTTACGAAGCCGTCAACCTTAAAGAATACTTAATTATGCTGAAAGCTACCAACCTCTCAAAATCCTACGGCGACCAGGTGCTTTTCGATGACATCGGGTTTGATGTGAACCCCGGCGAGCGCGTGGGACTGGTGGGCCGGAACGGACACGGCAAGACCACCCTGTTCCGCCTGATCACCGGCCAGGAAACGCCGGACAGCGGCGACATTTCGATTGCCAAGGGCTACCGAATCGGATACCTGACCCAACATGTGGATTTTACCGCGCCCACCATTCTGGAAGAATGCAGCCGCGGCCTGCCCGAACACCAGCAGAGCGAAACATGGCGGGCGGAAAAGATACTGGCCGGCCTGGGGTTTACCAACGATGACATGCAGCGGCCGCCGGCGGACTTTTCCGGGGGATACCAGGTCCGGCTGAACCTGGCCACCGTGATCTGCTCGGCCCCGGACATGTTGCTGCTGGATGAGCCCACTAACTACCTGGACATCATCGCCATCCGCTGGTTGTCCGCCTTTCTGAACCAGTGGCACGGGGAGCTGCTGCTGATTACCCATGACCGTTCCTTCATGGACGGGGTGATCACCCACACCATGGGCATTCACCGCAGAAAAATCCGAAAAATTCCCGGCAACACGGAAAAGTATTACGGCCGGATCATGAAGGAAGAGGAAATTCACGAAAAAACCCGGCAGAACGAGGAAAAAAAACGGCGGGACGCCGAACAGTTTATCAGCCGCTTTCGGGCCAAGGCGCGGCTGGCAGGCATGGTGCAGTCCCGGATAAAGGCGCTGGAAAAACAGGAAAACCACGAAAAACTGGAACAGATCAAAACCCTGGATTTTTCGTTCAATTATGCGCCGGTCAAGGCAAAGACCCTGCTTCAGATCAAAGACCTGGGGTTCGCCTACGAAAAGGACAACCGGCTGATCGATGGCCTTAGCGCGGCCGTGACCGCCAGCGACCGGATCTGCGTGATCGGTAAAAACGGCCGGGGCAAGTCCACCCTGCTGAAACTGCTGGCCGGCCAGCTGACACCGGACATCGGTGAGCTTAAGTGGCACCCTCTGGCCCGGACCGGTTACTTTGCCCAGACCAACAAGGTAGAGCTCAACGAAGCCCTGACCGTGGAAGAAGAAATCATGACCACGGGCAGTGAAAAGCAGCGTGCCCGGAACATCTGCGGGGCCATGATGTTCGAGGGCGACCAGGCACTGAAGCGGATCGGGGTGCTGTCCGGCGGCGAAAAAAACCGGGTTCTGCTGGGCAAAATCCTGGCCGCGCCGGCCAATGTTTTGCTGCTGGACGAGCCCACCAACCACCTGGACATGGAGTCCTGCGACGCCTTTCTTGATGCCATCGACGAATTCCCAGGCGCGGTGATCATGGTCACCCATAATGAAATGTTTCTTCATACCCTGGCCACCCGTTTGATTGTCTTTCAAAGCGACGGCGTTCGTGTGTTTGAGGGCAATTACCAGGATTTTCTGGACAAGGTGGGGTGGGAAGAGGAGAAAAAGCCCGAATCGACTTCCGAAAACAGCGGCAAAGCAGCCATGCCCACCAAAAAAGCCCTTCGAAAGCGCCGCGCCGACGTGGTTGCCCGGCGATCGGCCGTCATCGGCCCTCTGAAAAAGAGAATTGCTGAAGTGGAACAGCGCATCGAAACTTTGGAGGCCGATGCCTACCAGTTGAACCAGGACATTGTGGCGGCATCGGAAGCCGGCGACGGGGAACGGATTGCCGGCCTTTCCCGGCAGCATCACGAAACCCAGTCATCCATCGAAGCCCTGTACGAAGAACTGGACACCCTCTGGCAGAAGATGGAAACTCTTACCGAACAGTTTGACCACGAGCTGAACGACATTGATGCATCGTGATGTATGAATCAATTTGACAGAATTTACATGCTTTTCTATAATTAGTTGATAACAATCCAAATTCATAAAAAGACAAGGCCTTCATGAACGTTATCAAAAAATACCCTTCCCTTGTTTTCGGGCTGACGCTCACCCTTGTCTTTTTGCTCCTGGTGATTTTCCGGGTGGCTTTTCTCGATATTTTGTCTCTAAAACTCTACGATACCGGTTTAAAGCTGAAACCTACACCGGCAGCTGATGGAAACATCGTGATCGTGGACATTGATGACGACTCTATAGATAAACTGGGGCGCTGGCCATGGCCCCGCACCCGCATTGCCGAATGCCTCAACAAAATTCAGCAGGGCATGCCCTCGGTAATCGGCCTCAATATTATTTACAGCGAGCCCGAGGAAAATGCGGGCCTGAAAGAAATTGAACGCCTGGAAACCCTGTTTAAAACCGACTTTATTGAAAACCAGCCGCCCGGCATGCCGGATACGGGAGCGGCATCAGACGCATCACCAGCCAATTCTTCGTCAGGTCTCCTGGAAGCCGCGGGTCTGCTGGAAGAAAACTTCATGGATGCCCTGCAGGACGCAAAAAAGCGCCTGGACCGGGACTCTATCCTTGCCACCGCCATCAATGACGCGGATCGGCTTGTGCTTCCCATTTTTTTCAAAGATACCCTGATGCCCGCTGCCGGCAGGCAGCCCATTGACCCCGCGCTTCGGGCGCAGACCCTGGGCCGGGTAACCCAGCCGCCCGGCAGCCGCTGCCACCAGGCTGATCAGGCCACGCTGCCCATCCCCATTTTCAGGAATGCGGCAGACGGCATGGGCCACATCAACTGTGCGCCGGATTACGACGGAACCTACCGCAGGGAACGCCTGATTTATAATTACAGGGACGTATTTATACCATCTTATGCCCTGGTTCTTGCCGCCCGCCACCTTGGCATAGCAAACGGCGATATCACCGCCGAACTCAGCAAATCCCTTCATCTCGGCAGGGTAGATATTCCCATGACCGAGTACTCGGAGATGATGATCAGCTTCCGCGATCCGGATGAGGCCTTTAAACATTACTCCTTTTTCGACGTTATTAACGACAAAATTCCTTCCCGGGTTTTTACCGGCAAAATCGTACTGATATCGCTTTCTGCCAAAGGACTGGCCACGCCCCTGAGCACCCCCGTGACCCCGTCCATGTCCTTTGGAGCATTTACCGGCAATGTGCTGTCATCCATTCTCAGCCGTGAGTTTATTCACGAACTGCCTTACAGCCGGCTGGCGGAACTGTTGGCCATTCTGATCCTCGGGGCGATGATCACCTTCCTGTTTCCCCGGACCAAAGCAGTATTTGCAGGCAGCACTTTTGTCATGATTGTGTTTGTCATGATTGGCGGAGCCCTATTCTTTCTGGCCGCGAAAGGACTCTGGATCGATGTGGTTTATCCGCTGCTGCTTGTGATTTTCGGTTACATCGGCATTGTTACCATCAACTATTTTGTGGCGGAGACCGGAAAGGAAAAAGTTGAGGGAGAATCCGCGGAAACCAACCGCATGCTGGGCATTTCCTTCCAGTCCCAGGGAATGCTGGACATGGCGTTTGACAAGTTCCGCAAGGTGCCCATGGATGATGAAATGAAGGACCTTTTGTACAATTTAGGCCTTGATTACGAACGCAAGCGGCAGCTGAACAAGGCGGCCTCGGTTTACGGATATATTGAACAATACGACGCCAAGTTCAAGGATGTGACCTCGCGGAAGCAGAAACTCCTTCAGGCCAGCGACACCATGGTGTTCGGCGACGGTTTTCTGGGCGGCGGCTCAGCGGGCGATGGATTGGTCGGCACGGACTCGGACACACGGCCCACCCTGGGGCGTTACGAAGTGCAGAAACAGCTCGGCAAAGGGGCAATGGGCATCGTTTACCTGGGCCAGGACCCGCGGATCAACCGTACCACCGCCATCAAGACGGTCCGGTTTTCAGACGATTTTGAAGAAGACGAAGCGGTTGAGATGAAAAAGAAATTTTTCAGAGAGGCGGAAAGCGCGGGCACGCTCTCTCATCCCAATATCGTGACCATTTATGATGCCGGCGAAGAACAGGATATGGCCTATATTGCCATGGAATACCTGGACGGGGTCAGCATGGAAAAACATGCCAAGCCCAAAACGCTGCTGCCCATGCGACGGATTATAGGCTACATGGCGGATATTGCCGAGGCCCTGGATTATGCCCACAACCAGGGCATCGTCCACCGTGACATCAAGCCGGCTAACATCATGCTGGTGTCGTCCGGCAAGATAAAAATCACGGATTTCGGCATCGCCCGGATCACGGCCTCGTCCCAGACCAAAACCGGCATTGTAAAGGGGACCCCCTATTACATGTCGCCGGAACAGATATCCGGAAAAAAAGTTGACGGCCGGAGCGACATCTTTTCCCTTGGCGTGATGATGTACCAGCTGCTAACCGGGGATGTGCCCTTCAAGGGCAGCAGCCCGGCGGCCTTGATGCACAATATCCTGAACGAGCCCCATCCGGACCCGCGCACCATCAATCCGAAAATTCCCAGGGCCATGGTTGCCATTATCAACAAAGCAATGGAAAAGGACGTGGCCAACCGCTACCAGACAGCCGGCAAGATGGCGGCACATTTGAAAACACTGGGTGCGAAGTTTGATGCGGCTATGCAGAAAAAGCGGAATTCTCAATAATGATGGTTCCGTAAAAAATCACTTGGGGACGGCAAAGTAAAAAGTTCAAGAGCAAGGCGTCGATGTATCTCGAGGAATGGAGCGTACATGGCGGTACGTGACATGACGAGAGATGCATCGCAACGCAGCTATCGGACTTTTTACGAAGCCGTCAATAATAGCATATGATAATTGTAGAATCAGCAGGCATGACGGATGTCGGCATGAAGCGCCCGGCCAATGAGGACAGTTTTATCATCGATAATGACCTGAACCTCTATGTGGTGGCCGATGGAATGGGCGGGCATGCGGCCGGTGAAGTAGCCAGCCGGGTTGCCGCCAACACCCTTCAGAACTACATGAAAAATGTTCTCCGCCAGGCCGATGCCCAGGAACTGCCGGACACTGACAAGGCCCTGTCCAGAAACGCCAATCAACTGGCAGCCGGGATTGCCCTTTCCAACAAAAGCGTATTTGATGTGGCCGGTGAAAAATCCGCTTATACCGGCATGGGCACAACCATCGCCGCGGTTCTTTTTTCCGAAAAGACCTTTATTGCAGCCAATGTGGGGGACAGTTCCATTTTTCTTGTTCGTAACGACTCTATTTCCCTTGAATCCACGCCCCATACATTCGCAGCCGAAATTGCGGCGAAAAACAACGAGGAGACGGTGGGGGATGAATACCGGCACATGCTGACCCGGGCTGTGGGCACAAAAGAAAACGTGGAACCGGACATCATGGAACGGCCCTGCATGGAAGACGATCTGCTTATTCTCTGCTCCGACGGGTTGACGGACAAACTCTCTGAAAACGACATCAAGCAGATTATCAGCGACCACAAACGCCTGAAAACCGCGTGTCATGAGCTTGTTGCCCTGGCTAACAACCGTGGCGGCGAGGACAACATTACCGTTATTCTTCTGAAAATCAAAAAAATATATGAAACCGACAGTTTTGCGTATCGTGCCGGAAAATTTATCAACCGGGCGATGAGCCGGTTCAAATAGCATCAGGCCCGCATCAATATCCTGTAATCATCTTTACACTGAAGTTCCACACTTTACTCGCCGAAATGGGTACGCTTTGCCAAAATACTTGCCGTGCCGCCGAAGTTAAAACCGATATCCGTTTTAACCAATTGACCGAGCCAACGCCTTATCAAATGCATATTTTCAATTCCCATTGTCTTCCAACGCTCCGCAAATTCCACGCTTCCCCTCAAATTCATCTTGCACCCGTTACATGGAATCGGATAGACTGGCCCATAATATTTCGATAAGGAGGCTTCTGACTATAATGACAATCAACACAGTGGAACAGATTGATAATCTTGTCCCGGTCCGGAACGTTCTTGTCAGCGTTTCCGACAAATCGGGGCTTGAGCCCTTTGTAACGCGACTGGCCGAAATCAATCCGGATGTGCATTTTTATTCCACGGGCGGAACCTATGCAAAAATCCGGGATATCCTTCAGGACCGGGCGGCATCCATGATCACCCAGGTGTCCGACTATACCGGGCAGCCTGAAACCCAGGGCGGCCTGGTCAAGACCCTTGACTTTAAAATATATCTGGGCCTGCTGACAGAAACCTACAACGACGCCCATACCGGTGATATGGAACGTACCGGTGCCGTCTACATGGACATGGTGGTGGTCAACCTGTACCCATTTTCCCAGACCATTGCCCAGCCGGATGTCACACCGGAACAGGCCAGGGGGAATATCGATATCGGCGGTCCCTGCATGCTGCGGGCATCGGCGAAAAATTTTCTCCGGGTGGCCCCGGTGGTGAACCCGTCGGATTATGACCGTGTTCTGGACGAGATGGAAGAAACAGGTGGACAGCTGTCCCTTGAAACCCGCTTCGAGCTGGCCCGGACAACCTTTGCTCACACTGCGGCCTATGACCAGGCGATCACGGACTTTTTGAACACCACCCGTTTCGAAGATATAAAGGCATGTTACCGATGGTAGCAGGGAGGGAAGAATAGTGGCACAGGACATTAAAAAATCATACAGCACCATCATGGACGATCATTTTCCACCGCGCATGGAGATCACCTTTGCCGATGATGCCGGTCGTCAGACCCTTTTTTTCGAAAAAGTGACCTGGCGCATTGACAACGTGGAAAAGGGCCTGCGGTACGGGGAGAACCCCGGCCAGGAAGCGGCCCTTTATCGCCTGGTGAACGGCAATCTGGTGCTGGGGCAAACCGAAACCATTGCCCCGGGCCAGTATCTCGCCTCCGATATCGAGCTGCTGCAATCCGGCAAGCATCCGGGAAAAACCAATCTCACGGACGCGGACAACGCCCTTAACATTCTGCGCTATTTCAGCGACAAGCCGACGGTGGTAATTGTCAAGCACAACAACCCGTGCGGCGCGGCCAGATCGGACAACCTTGCCGAAGCCTATGAAAAGGCTTACATGGCCGACCGGATAGCGGCCTTCGGGGGATGCATCGCCGTTAACAGACCCCTGGACAAAGCTACGGCAGAAGCCGTTGCAGCCCAGTACGCGGAAGTGGTTGTGGCACCGGATTTCGAAGACGGGGCCATGGATCTTCTGGCCACGCGGAAAAACCTGCGGGTGATCAAAATCGGGAACATCGAAAAGCTTCAGGCATTTGCCGGCAAGCGCGTGGTGGATTTCAAGAGCCTTATCGACGGGGGCATTATCGCCCAGTGGTCGTTCGTGCCCGCCACCCTGACCCGGCAAGACCTGACCCTGGCCCAATGCGAATACCAGGGAACGACCTACATCATCAACCGCCCGCCCTCGAATCAGGAGTACCGGGACATGCTGTTCGGATGGCTGGTGGAGTCGGGTATCACTTCCAACTCGGTGATATATGTCAAGGATGAAGTCACAGTGGGCATTGGCACCGGTGAGCAGGACCGCGTGGGGGTGGCGGAAATCGCCCGGGACAAGGCCTATCGCAAGCTGGCGGACCGCTACTGCTTTGTCCAGCACGGGGTTCCCTACAAAAATCTGGACGATCCGGAAAAAAGGACGGCCATCGACGAAACCGTGGCCAGGGAAAAGGGCGGGCTGATCGGCGCGACCATGGTCAGCGATGCGTTTTTCCCCTTCCGGGACGGGGTTGACGTGGGCATCCGCGAAGGCATCACCGCGGTTATCCATCCGGGCGGCTCCCTGAACGATTACCAGGCCATCGAGGCCTGCAATGATGCGGGGGTGACGATGGTTTACACCGGTCAGCGCAGCTTCAAACATTAGGATGGCTTCGCAAAACGTCCAATATCTTCGTTGGGATAATCCAAATCGAAATCGGGATCGCTATCGGGATCGAAAAGATATGGCGCTTGGACACGAGAAACTGGATGTCTATCGCCTTTCGATAGGCTACGTTACATGGGTTTACGAGAAGGCCGACAGCCTGAACTCGACCGGATGGCCGCGATACTCAGCCGTCTCGGCGGAAGAGGCTACCAAGTTCGAGAGGATCAAGCGGCCTACAGCGTCGATAGCGATCCCGATAGCGATTTCGATTCCGAAGAAAGAAAATCCCAACAAACGGATGCACTGGACGCTCATTATTCGCGTCAGTGATCCTGAGCGTTGCGCAACCCCAATACCGGGCTTTCTATGAATCCGCCCGACAGGAGTTCCCATGACGAGCCGCACCCGATGGCTGATTGCCGTTATCGTGATATTCATCACGTCTGCGGTTGCGCTGGGGTTTTCCCTGTTTCTGTATATCTACTGGTATATCAAGGTCAGCGCCGGCCTTCAACAGCTGGTCCGCCGGTTCAATCTGGGCCATATGGATATCGCCGCTTCCCATACCTGGGTGGTGATTACGGTACTGTCCATCCTGGTAGGGGTGATCCTCCTGGGCATTCTGGTTATTTTTATTTATAACCTTAAAAGCTTTCAGCTCTTCCGCATTCAGCGAAACTTTATCAACAATTTTACCCATGAGCTGAAAACCCCGGTCACCTCCCTCCGGCTTTACCTGGAAACGTTTTTAAAACATGACCTTCCGCGCGAAGACCGGCTCCAGCATGTTGAAGCCATGCTGGCCGATGTAAACCGCCTGAACGTGACCATCAACAGTATTCTGGATCTTGCGGAAATACAGGCCAAATCCTATGCCGGCGCCTTCATCGACACCGATGTCGTGCAGACCATTCAGGCCTTCAGCTACAAAAACAGCCATCTTTTCCATAACTGCCGGGTAATCATCCACTCGCCGGAAAACGCCACTTTTTACTGCCCGTTAAATGCCCACCTCTTTGACATGCTCCTGATGAACCTGTTCACCAATGCGGTAAAATACAACGAAGCAAAGGCACCCGAACTCATGGTCACCTTTGCAAAACAGAAAAAAAAGCTGCTGATCACATTTGCCGACAATGGAATCGGCATCAAAAAGACGGAGCGCAAACGAATATTCAAAAAATTCTATCAGGCCGGCAACGCGGAGGACCGTTCCGCCCGGGGCAGCGGCCTGGGCCTTTACCTGGTCTCCAATATTGCACGGCTTCACAAGGGGAAAATATGGGTGGAAAACCGGCCGGATGCGCAGGGAACGGCATTTAAACTGCTGCTTCCCGTCAAGACGACCAGTCAGCGGCGAGAGGCATAAAATGGACAATGATACAAAAAAAAAGCGAATCCTCATCATCGAAGATGAAAGCCATATTGCCGAAGGCTTGAAACTCAACCTTTCGTTGCGCGGCTACGAGCCCATTGTCGCCGAAAACGGCATCACCGGCCTGGAGATCTGGCAGCGCCAGAACCCTGACCTTGTCGTGCTGGACATCATGCTGCCCGGCATCGACGGCTTTGCCGTGCTTCAACACATCCGGCTTGAAGATGAACAGATCCCCGTCCTGATTCTTTCGGCCAAAAACGAGCCGGCGGACCGGGTCAAGGGCCTTGCCTGCGGGGTGGACGACTACCTGACCAAGCCCTTTGACCTGGAAGAATTTCTGCTGCGCGTGGAACGCCTCCTGACACGATCGGCGTGGACCCGGGCGGATGCGCCATCGGCCTTTCCCACCACCTATGGCTTCGGGAAAAACCAGGTCAACTTTGAAACGGGTACGGCTGCCTGCCCGCAGGGCGAAATCACGCTGACCGAGCAGGAGCTGAAACTGATGAAGATTTTTGTTATGAACCGGGGAAAGCCCCTGTCCCGCAAGCAACTTCTGGCCATCGGCTGGGGTTACCGGGGTGAAACCTCCACGCGCACGGTGGACAATTTTATCGTTCGGCTGCGGAAATACTTTGAAGACAACCCCAGAAAACCCAAATACTTTAAAAGTAAACGGGCCGTGGGGTACGTGTTTGATGACACTCCGGATGAATAGCGATGAGGGGTGAGAAGTGAGTGATGAGGGGGTAAATTGTGAGTTGGGAAGGAAATCTGCCCGGTCTTTATGTCCATGTTCCCTTCTGCCGGAAGAAATGCGCATATTGTGATTTCTATTCCGTTACCGTCCTGGCGGCCATTCCTGCCTTTGTACAGGCCCTGCGCGTCGAGATGCAGCTGCGAAGCAGGGACATCCCCGGCCCCTTCGGGTCGCTCTACATCGGCGGTGGCACGCCGTCGGTTCTGCCCGGCGAAACCCTTGCCACCATTGTCCACCATGCCCGGAACCATTTTACCATCCTGAACGATGCGGAAATCACGGTGGAGGCCAACCCCGAGTCCATGACGCCGGCATGGCTCGAAGCGGTCCGGGGTGCCGGTGCCAACCGCCTGAACATCGGCGTGCAGTCCTTTGATGACACCATGCTGGCCTTTCTCGGGCGTCTGCACACGGCGGCGCAGGCCCGGCAGGCCGTTGACATGGCCCGCGGGGCCGGATTCGACAATATCGGCCTTGATTTGATTTATGGAATACCCGGCCAGACCCCCGACCATATCCACCGGGACCTGGATTTTGCACTGGCGATGGCACCGGCGCATCTGGCCTGCTATATGCTCACCTACGAAGACGACACGCCGTTGACCCTCGCCATGGAAAGGGGAGACCACCGGCCACCTTCCGAATCTTTAACAGCAGGACTCTTTCGGCTGGTATCAGACGTTTTGATCCGGGCCGGCTTTGTTCATTATGAAATATCAAACTTCGCCTGGACACCGGCGCACATGGCGACACATAATGCCAAATACTGGCGGCGGGTGCCCTATACAGGCTTCGGTCCTGCCGCCCATTCTTACACGGGCAGGCAGCGCAGCTGGAATGTCAGAGACATTGACCGGTACATTGAAACCCTTACCCGCCGCCGACGGCCCCTGGCTGCAAAGGAAACCCTCACCAGGGAACAGCACATGCTGGAGGCCGTTTACCTGGGCCTGCGAACGGCGGCCGGCATCGAGATCGCAACGTTTAATAAAGAATTTACAGAAAACTTCGAACGACTATTTGCACCAGTGGTATCAGACCTGCAATCCCGGAACCTGCTTGTCATCGCCGACGGCCGGTGTTTTCTCACTGCCGACGGCATGCAGTTTCATGAAGCGGTGGCCACTCGTTTTTATAATGAATGCCTTTAGGTGATAGGTTTTGCAAACCTTGAAATATGTGCTATAGTCTACGATAGCAATTTTCAGGCAGGAGTGGGAAACCGTTAATACTTTTAATACTTTTTCTGCATTTAAATATGAGCAAAATTGAAAAGGGCGAGGGGCGCTGGGAGTCAATGGTACTGATCGGTATCATTATCGCGGTGGTTTACTGGTTTCTTGATTCTTT
Organism: Thermodesulfobacteriota bacterium; assembly: GCA_034189225.1. Classification (GTDB taxonomy): domain Bacteria; phylum Desulfobacterota; class Desulfobacteria; order Desulfobacterales; family Desulfosudaceae; genus JAXHTY01. Next base: position 22,407 of record JAXHVL010000045.1, on the reverse strand, counting down.
CCTTCTGCTGTTCATCTCTTCGGATTCGTATCTGTTTTCCGGGTTCCTGGGCGAAGAAACCTATGAAGTCCTGACGCGGCTCATTGCGTTGTGCCTTTTCATTATTTTCGGCTCTCATGTGCAATACACCATCAACAACCGGAAAAAGGCGGAAAAAGCATTGATTGAATCCTACAAAAACCTTCATAATGCCCGGATCACCACCATCCTTGGGCTTGCCAAGCTGGCCGAATCCCGCGATCAGGCCACCGGCTCCCATCTGGAAAGGATGCAGCAATACTCAAAGCTGCTGGCCGAGGCGCTGGCGAAAAACCCCAAATATAACGGCTATATCACAGCCGATTACATTGACAGCCTATATAACTCATCGGTACTGCATGATATCGGCAAGGTGGGGGTGCCCGATTCGATTTTATTGAAACCGGCCAAGTTGAATAAAAACGAATTTGAACTGATCAAAATGCACACCACCCTGGGCGGTGATGCCATCAAGGCCATCGAATCCAAAATCGAAGGGCGGTCCTTTCTGCGGATCGGCAAGGAAGTGGCCTATCACCACCACGAAAAGTGGGACGGAACGGGTTACCCCTTCGGTCTCAAGGCCGAGGCGATCCCGCTGTCCGCACGAATCGTCGCACTGGCCGATCACTATGATGCCCTGACCTCCAAGCGGCCTTACAAGGAGGCCCTCTCCCATGAAAAAACCGTTGAAATCATCAAACGGGAAAAAGGCAGCCATTTTGATCCCGACATCGTGGACGCATTTCTTTCCCTCCAGGCGGAATTCAACGCCGTGCGGGCAAAAATGCAGACCGATAACGGTCACACTGTCCGATAGACAATCCGGTCGCCATATACATGGCTTCCAAGGGGCTTAATTGGCCAATTAATTGTAAATACCTTAATTTTATTCAGTACTTGATTTTGTCGCCGTGTCTGTCAGGTTGCCTAAAAGCCAGGACAGCAACACGTGCCCAGCCCCTTGCAGCGCAGCCGAGCAGGGGCGGTTTTTTCGGAAGACGCGGGCAGACTGTTTGAGCAGGCGAGGCTTACCGCATCTGTATAAATTGACAGGCGAGTTTCTGCCCGCGCCGAAAAAACCGTTCCTGCGAGGGAAGCCGAAGGCCAAGCTGCGGGGCGCCCTTTCTTTTGCATACTTTTCTTTGGGCGAGCAAAGAAAAGTATGAAAGAAGAATGGTCGTATAGCATAAATAGCTGTAAAAACCAAGTATCGCGCAAGTTACTTACTGCAAAAACGCCGCGCGTGGCCGGGCGCTTCTTACAAACCCATTACTTCATCCCGTCATCCAGATGCTTCAGCGCCCGGAGAATGCTCAATGGGCTGGAGCCCACGGACAGAGACTCAATCTCGGCCATCTGCTTGGCGTTCTGATCGAATTTCTTCCGCAGACGGGCTTCATATGCCGCCTTGAGCATTTCCAGGAGCTTGTCAAAATCATAGGGCTTTTCCAGATAACCAAAGGCCCCCAGCTTCATGCACTCCACCGCGGAATCGATGGACGCGTATCCGGTAAGAATAATCACTTCCAGAAATTTGTGGTTTTCCTTGAGGATCTTGAGCAGATCCTTGCCTTTCATGCCGGGCATGTTGAGGTCCACAATCGCCACATCAAAACGCCCCTGCTCCGCCGCTTCCACTGCTTTTTTGCCTTCCGCCGCCGTGGTCACGTCAAAATCCTTCATGCCCAGTCTTTCGGCAATGGTGTTGAGGAATTTTTCATCATCATCCACGATCAGCAGCTTTATTTGCCGGCCTTGATCCATAAGCAGCCTCCTTTTTTTAAGTTTCCGCCAAAGTGACGCCCTGTTAATGCCCAGAATTCTGGCCGCCTCGCTCTTGTTGCCGCCGGTGGCCTGCATCACTTCCATTATGTACTGATCTTCCAGTTCGGCAAGCGAAACAAACCGTTTCTTTTCTTCAGATGTTGTACCCCCCATTTCCACGCTTCGCCGCTTCCGAAGTTTCTCGGGCAAATGGGTTTTTTCAAGTGCGGTGCTGCTGCATAAAATAACGGCTTGCTCAATGGCACTTTCCAGCTCCCGCACATTGCCGGGGAATGAATACCGGGACAATACCGCCATCGCTTCGCTGGATATGGTCTCTATGGACTTACCAAATTCCTTACGGTACACATCCAGAAAATAGTTGCTCAGCAACGGAATATCATCCGCCCGCTCCCGTAACGGCGGCATGCGCAGGATAAATGCATTTAACCGCTCATAGAGTTCGGTTGAAAAATCTACAAACTCCTGCTCTGATTCCGTGGTTATATCGGCCGCCGCGATCACCCGGGCATCCAGTGGAATTGCCGTTACGCCCCCTTCCCTGAGAATCGCATTTTCAGTTAAAAGCTGCAACAATTTTTGCTGGGTTGAACCGCCAATACTTTGGATCCCTTTCAGCTGCACCGTCCCTGCAGTGGCGGTCTCAAACACCCCTTTTTTGCCATACCCCGAATCCAGAGCTGCTTCCCGGCCAAACAGTTCACTGTTGAGCAGCCCCTCGTTAAATGCGCCGGCATCAACCGGTATGAAGGGGGACGTGCTTCTCGGACTCAGGGAATGGATGGCACGGGCGGCCAGCTCCTTGCCGGTCCCCTTTTCTCCGAGGATAAGTACGGGGCAGTCCAGGGAAGCGACGTTCCGGATATGGCTCTTCAGCGTCCGCATTTGAGTGGTTTCCCCGATCAGCCGTTGCATGGGCGGGGGTGCGCCGTAAGCAGGCCGGCCGGCATCACCACCGCGCGTCGGCATCAGCCCAGCCTCCTCCGCCGCCGGCGCAGTAGCGGAAAACTCCACGCAACCTGTCCGTGGATTAAAAACAATACGACCGCTTTTTTCGCCATACTCCCGGATAAACGCCCAGAATGCGCGCATCTCATCTTTTTCAAAATAATCGGCGTCCAGGGCACGGGCCGCTTCACGCAACTTTTCCGTACCGTACCCGGTCAGCAGTACGGTTCGAATGCCGGGATGGATCTCCTTGAGCTTCGTGATGGTGGTAAGCCCGTCCATGCCGGGCATTTTCTGGTCCACGATGGCGACATCCACCTGGGTTTGCCGGGCGATTTCAATCGCTTCCTCCCCGCTTTCAGCCGGCAGCCCTACAAACCCTTTCAGACGAATCCGCTCGGCGATGGACGCCAGGAACTTGGGCTCATCATCCACCAGCAGTACAACAATTTTGTTTTCAGTCATTGCCGCCTTTTTTGCCCGACTTTGGTTTCTGGTCGGTATATCCGGCCATGGTGGCGTCCACCATGCTGTTCTCCAGATTTTTCTGAAGCCGCTTCATGAAATTCCAGAATCCGCCCATGGCGTCTTTTTCAAAATATGCGGCATCCAGGGCTTCGGCAGCCTCCTGGACCTTTTCATCGCCGAACCCGGTCAGCAGTACGGTCCAGATCCCCGGCTGAATTTCCTTAAGCTTGGTGATGGTGACCAGGCCGTCCATGTCCGGCATCTTTAAATCCACCACCGCGGCATAGACCTTCTCTTTTCTGGCGACCTCCAGAGCTTCTTTACCGCTTGTGGCCAGCAGGGGCTCAAATCCCTTAAGCCGGATCCGATCGGAGATGGTATCCAGAAATTTCTTTTCATCGTCCACCAGGAGTATGTTCAGCTTTTTCTGGCCCATGCCCCTGAGAAATTCCCAGAATCCGCCCATGGCGTCTTTTTCAAAATAAGCGGCATCCATGGCTTCGGCCGCTTCCCTGGTTTTCTCATCTCCGAACCCGGTCAGCAGCACGGTTTTAACCTCCGGCTGAATTTCCTTGAGCTTGGTGATGGTGACCAGGCCGTCCATGTCCGGCATCTTTAAATCCACCACCGCGGCATAAACGGCTTCTTTTTTTGCGATATCCAGGGCTTCCTGGCCGCTTTGAGCGGTCAGCGGTTCAAACCCCTTGAGCCGGACCCGTTCCGACATCGTATCGAGAAACTTTTTCTCATCATCCACCAGCAGTATTTTATGTTCTTTACCCGTCATGGCATTATCCCTTTATGTTTTGAATTGAGAATGAAGGCATCGAATTAATGGCCCCCTGCCCCGAGAATGCCGGAAGCGGCCAGGCTCAGCACGCAAATCTCAAGAACGCATATGGTGAAATAGATCCAGTCCTTTGTACGCGCGTACCCGACCACCAGAAACAAATAACAGAAAATCGTCAGGACCGCAAGCAGGGCCACGCCGATAAACGTGAGATAGTCCCCCTTGCCCAGCAGGTAGAGCCAGCTCCAGCCGTCAGGGGAATTGGTTATCTTCATGAATTCATGAACGCCCTTGCCCCAGTTCTCAGTCACCAGGGCAATATCGATATGTGGCTCGATAATCCCAGATACATAAAGAATATAGGAAACGGCCATTATAACAATACCGCTCCATGCGCCGATGAAAAGAATGTTGGCATAACCGATCTGCTCCGGCATGGGTTCCAGTTGTTGTTGTTTATCTTTATCTGTCATGGTGCTTTCTCCTTTCTTTTAATTATCCGAGAATCCCGATGCCAAGCCCCTTGTCAATTGCCTTGAAACCGGCGAACAGCAGCACACCGATAACCATATACCGGATGAATGTGGGTTTGGCAATGGCCAGCAGCCTGACACCCACGAAAGAACCGAGCATCAGACCGATAATGGAAGGAATCGCCATCAGCGGAATGACACATCCATTGTTCATGTATATCCATGCCGCTGATGTATCGGTAATGGACAACAGGAACTTGCTGGTGGCCACCGATATCTTCAGCGGGGCGCCCATGACGAGGTTGAGCACCGGAATATTGGCCCAGCCGGCGCCCAGTCCGAACATTCCTGCCAACAGGCCGATAAAAATGAACAGAAACAGGCCGAGAGCGGTCCGGTGGGTCTTCCAGTCGATCAGTTCGCCGGTTGAGGCATCCTTGTAAAGCCCCTGGATGCCCAGGGCCAGGCCCACGGCATCCTGCTTGGTCACCACCGGTTTTTCCGAATTTTTGGAAACGATCAGCAGCACGGCGATACCCATGATGGTTGCGCCCAGGGCCACCTGGACGATATCCGGATCCAGGCTGGACAGATAAAGACCTAGCATGGCGCCGGCAATGGAAAAGGTCGAGGCGACCATGGCCACGGGAATGGCCAGCCGCAGGCTCGCCATGTTCTGCCTCAGCAATCCCGGCCCGGCAGCCAGCGCCCCGGCAAGTGCCACCATCAGCCCCGCGCCCCTGACAAAATCGATGTGAAAGGGGAAAAACCCGCTAACCAGCGGCACATACAGCACCCCTCCGCCCACGCCCGACAGAACGGCGATAATGCCCAGGATAAAACAAAAAAAGAATAAAATAACCGGCCAGAACCACCATGCATCGGTGATAGAGCCCCCCGTGGCTGCGGCTTCATTCGCGGCCAGGGCCAGCCCGGCACCGGCGAGCACCAGTGCAATACCCACGCTCAATGAAAGACGCCATTTTACAAAAAACTGGAATAATCTTGGCATTCAATACCTCCCTTTTTTGAGTTTTGATCATATACCTGACATTTTATCTTCATCTATATATAGCGATGATTTATGCAACGCAAAGCCGGTTTTTTTTCTTTACACCACAAAAAACTGTTTACATTTGAAACATCTTATGTTTTATTATATAACAAATATTAAGTCAACAATTTTTTGTTGCAGAATTAAACATACGGTGCCTACCTATGAAGCTCTTAATTGTGGACGATGAGGCCAAAATCGCCAATGTTCTTGCAGAACGCCTGGAGATGCGAGGATTTGACACCATGCCGGTTTATGATGGAGAAAGTGCGCTGGACATGTTGCAAACCGATACATTTTATGGGATGATTTTAGACTTGAGGCTGCCGGGAATGGACGGAATCGAGGTGCTGGAAAAAACCCGCCGGGATTTTCCCGACATTAAGGTGGTTATTCTCTCCGGACATGCAAACGACCAGGACTTTGAGACCTGCCGCTCGTTGGGGGCTGTGGCCTGTTTTCAGAAACCCGCAAACATTGAAGAAATCGTCAAAACCATAGAGACACCGGAGGCAGCGGAATCATGATCGCCAAAAACCTGCTGGCATTGATACGTCCCAAGTTTCTTATGGTCAAGCGCTCGGATGCCAGCGACCGCTTTCTGTTTAACTACAGGAAAGTATGGTTTATCTCCTTTATTCTCCTCACCGTGGTCTGCACGGTGCCGGTTACGTTCTTTCTGATCGTGAATTCAAGGCTTTCCCACGAAGCCATTCAGAATGAAAATCATTTACGGACCCTCCGACTGACATCGAATTCCCGTCGCACCATAAGATATTTTCTGGAAGAACGCATGGACGCATTGAAATACATCGTCCAGAAAGAGGACTATTCCAACCTGCAGAGCAACAAGGGCCTCACCTATATCCTTGGGAACCTGAAGATGGGATTCGGCGGCTTCGTGGATCTGGGGGTGATAAAAAGCTCGGGCCACCAAATCAGCTATACCGGCCCTTTCAATCTGCAGGGCAAAAACTACAGCAACCACGAGTGGTTCATTAATTGCGAGGAAAGGGGGTCCTATATCAGTGAAGTCTTCCTGGGCTATCGGCAGCTGCCCCACCTGATTATCGCTGTTAAATCCCCCATGAAAGACGGAGATTTTTATATTCTCCGGGCCACCCTGGACATGAAAAAATTCATCGGCATCATCACCTCCACGGAAATGATCCAGAAAAGCGATGCATTTATTATAAACCGGGAAGGACTGCTTCAAACCCCTTCCCGTTATTACGGAGATATTCTGGACAAGGTTGCCCTGCCCATACCGCCTTACTCTTCCACCTCGCAGGTGTTCAAGGCCAAGGACCCCCAGGGCAATCCCGTGCTCATCGGTTATGCCTATATCGAAAACTCGCCTTACATTTTCATGGTGGTCAAAAAAAGCAAGGAGATCATGAAGGGGTGGTACTCTCTGCAGAAAGAGATGATCTGGTTTTTCACCGTCAGCATCATGGTCGTGCTCTTTGTGATCCTGTGCATATCAACGTTCATGGTGAACAAAATATACGATGCGGATCAGTCGAGGCTCAAGGCCATGGAGCGACTGGAAGGCTCCAGCCGGCTTATTTCCATCGGTCGGCTGGCGGCTGGCGTGGCCCATGAAATCAACAACCCCCTGTCCGTGATCAACGAGAACGCCGGGCTGATCAAGGACATGTTCACCCTGAAAAAGGGATACAAGGAAGACCAGCGGCTCATGGAACTCATTGACGATGTGATGGAGTCGGTCACCCGGTGCGGAGAGATCACCAAACAACTGCTGGGATTTGCCCGGCACTTCAAGCCCAGCATTCAGGCCATCAACCTGAAATCCACCATTAATCAGACCCTGAGCTTCTTCCGCAAGGAGGCCCAATACCGGGACATCACCATCAACATGAACATGCCCGACAACCTGCCCATTATTCATTCGGATTACGGCAGCCTTCAGCAGGTCTTTTTCAACCTTATCAACAATGCCTTTCAGGCGGTGAACAAGGATGGCACCATCGAGATCACCGCTTCAACCAAAAAACAGAAATACGTGGCTGTCTGCATCTCAGACACCGGCTGCGGCATATCCCACGAGGATCAGAAAAAAATATTCGAGCCCTTTTTTACCACCAAGAGCACCGAAGGCGGCACCGGCCTGGGATTGTCCATCATTTACGGCATACTGCAGAAACTCAACGGCGACATTTCCGTTCGCAGTAAAATCGGCAAAGGCACCACCTTTACCGTGATTTTACCAATACAATTCGAGGGGGAAATCCAAAGTGAAAATACTGCTCGTTGACGATGAAAAAAAATTTGTCTCCTCTCTAGCGGAAAGGCTGACAATGAGAGGGATAGATGCAGACTGGTGCACCACGTGCGAGGAGGCCATGGAAAAATCCGCCAGTGGCTTCTACGATATCGCGGTGCTGGACGTCAAGATGCCCCATATGAGCGGCATTGAACTGAAAAAAGAGATCGAAGCCAAGTCCCCTGCCATGAGGTTCATCTTCGTTACCGGCCATGGCTCTGAAGAAAGCTACAAGGCCGGAACGCGGGAGGCGTCCAGCTATATCATTAAACCCTTTAAAATCGATACCCTGATTGATAAAATCACTGAATTGAGGGGGAATTAACCACTTATGGAAAACGCATTGGCAACTACCTGTGCGGAGGGACTGACATTCTTCAGCAAAACCAACCGCCTGATTTCCCATGAACTGAAAAATATTCTGGCCATTATTTCAGAGACCCTCGGCCTGATGGAAGAACTGACGGCTTTGGCCAAGTCCGGCAAGGACCTGGCACCGGGAAAACTGGAGTCGTTGAGCACCAGTATTATAGAGGAAGTGGAACGGGCCAATCAACTCACCCGCGGCATGAACACCTTTGCCCATACCGTGGACGAATTGACATCGGAAGTGGACGTGCGCCAGGCCGTGGAATCGATCATGCAGCTGGCCCGCCTGGATGCGGACATCAAAAACACGGGGGTCCGGCTTGCGCCGGGTGATGCCTGCCGCGCTCATACCAGCGCTTTTTTTCTTCAGAATCTGATCTATCGGATTCTGAAACAGGCGCCGGCGGGAGAGGACCGACCGGCCGGTGCCGGCCCGATTGAAATTGCCATCGCTGAGGGAGATGACGCCGTGCAGATCATTTTTTCAAATACCATGATGCGTACGGCCTCGCCGTTTCCCACGGAAAGACAGGCGTTTTTGGCGGAAATGCTGTCGGCGCACATTAACAAAGATAAAAGCGCGAACAAAGATAAAAGCGCGGATGTATTAACCATCACACTGCCCAAAAAACCCGGCGACAGCATGATTGACCGCATCGTGTCGTCACTGGCGGACAATTTGCAATAAAATTAATCAGTAAAAAACCTGAAGGTTATATGACGAGAGACGCATCGCAACGCAGCTATTGGACTTTTTACGAAGCCGTCGGAATTGGTATTGACTAACACAAAAGAATCCACTATAGCAGTGACATAATGCAAAAGGTCGAGACAGCTTTGTTTAATTACAAAAACAATAAACAATGGATAGAAAACCTGCATATTGTCATGCAGATCGGACTGACAATGGTGGGTTCCATTATTTTCTGTTTTTTCGTAGGCTATTACCTGGACCAATGGCTGGGAACGACGGGAGTTTTTGTTGCAATTTTTACCATATTGGGCGTTATTGGCGGAGGCAACGTCATCTACCGCCAGATTATGGAAATAACAAACGAGTCATCGAAACCTAAACCACCAGGGGACAACAACAATGACCGAAATGAATAAGGTAAGAGAAGCTCAGAAAAAATACTGTTCCAGGGCGCTGATGACGGCCATTGTCGCATGTTTTTTCATGATTGCGGCCGATCATGTGCCATGGGGCAAAGGCCTGATACTGGGAACGCTTTTCAGCGTCGTCAACTTTATCCTCATAGGAGAAAGTATTCCCGGCCGGCTGGGGCGTTCACCCAAAAAAAGCGTTTTTATCTCTATGAAGTCGATCGTCATCAGATATGCATTGCTGGCCGTGCCGCTTGTGATCGCCATAAAAGTTGATACGTTTAATTTTGCATCGGTGTGTGTGGGGCTCTTTTCCGTCCAGCTCCTGCTGCTCTCCGATCACATATTGCAGTTAATCTTTTCTTTACGACAAAGGCAGGTATAGGAAGTCCGTTATGGAAGAACTAGGCAGAATTCATCAATTAATCATCCCGGTTTTCGGATACGAGATGACCTTCAACCTGGAGGCCATTGCCATGACCTGGATCGTCATCACCCTTCTGATCATTTTCGGCGTGATGGCCGCCCGCAAAAAGCGGATTGTTCCGGGACCATTGCAGGTGGTGGGCGAGCTTTTTGTCACCCAGCTTTATGGCCTGACCGAAGAAGCCCTTGACAAGAAGCTGGCAAAAGTTTACGCCCCGCTCATCTGCACGCTTTTCATGTTTCTGGTGCTTTGTGATTCATTGGGTATTTTCCCCTACCTTGAAGAACCGACAAAGGACCTGAACACTCCTCTCAGCCTGGGATTAATGGGATTTGTCATCGCCCATTATGCAGGCATCAGGGCAAAAGGGCTGAAGGCTTATACATCGGCATACTTTGAGCCGTTTTTCATCATGCTGCCGCTGAACATTATCGGGGAGCTGGCCAAAGTGGTTTCCATCTCATTTCGTCTTTTTGGCAATATAATGGGCGGGGCGATCATTATTCTCGTTGTCTCTCATCTGACATACAGTCTGGTTTTTCCGCCATTGCTCAGCTTTTTCTTCGGACTGTTCGTCGGAACCATTCAGGCCTTTGTGTTTACAATGCTTACAGTCGTCTATATTTCGGTACAGGTTAAATAAATTATGGATCTCGATATTCAGACATGGATTAATGTTGCAGCGTTTGCCGGCGGCGGCCTGGCAATGGGCTGCGGGGCGATCGGCGCCGCCATCGGAGAAGGCTACACAGCCGCTCAAGCCAATACGGCAATATCAAGAAACACGAACATGGCCGGCGATATTTTTAAAAATATGCTGGTAGGGCAGGCCATTGCCGAGTCTGCATCGATTTTTGCGCTTGTAGTGGCCATGCTCCTTCTGTTCAGCGGTTTTCCCGCTGACTCTATCCTGACCGCTTCCGTTCTTCTGGCAGCCGGCCTGTGCATGGGGCTGGGCGCCATCGGCTCCGGTGTGGGGTCGGGCCTTCCGGGCGGGGCCTCATGCCTGGGCATGTCACGTCAGCCGGCGGTAAGTGGGCGGCTGACAACTAACATGCTGATCGGATCTGCCGTATGCCAGACACCGGCGATTTTTGCCCTTGTCACGTCATTTATTCTGATGTTCACCAATTTTTCCGACCGTCCGGTCTCCCCCACCTGGGCGGCCATCCTCGGCGCCGGTTTCGCTACCGGGTTCGGGGCAATCGGTTCGGGCCTCGGCGGCGGCTTTGTGGCGGAAACCAGCTGCGAAGGCATTGCGAGACAGCCTGAGACAGCAACCCCTGTGACCAACATCATGCTGCTGGGCCAGGCCGTTACTCAGACCACCGCCATTTATGGCCTGCTGGTAAGTTTTATTCTTATATTTAAAGTTGTCCCGCCTTCGGATTCGCTCGCTGCCGCAATGGCGCTTCTCGGCGCCGGGTTATGCATGGGAATCGGCGCCATAGGACCGGGCATCGGCGAAGGCCTCACCGCACGAAACGCGGTGGCATGGATTGCAAGAAACAGTGGAGCTACGGGAGAACTCACCCGGACGATGCTTGTAGGGCAGGCGGTTGCCGAATCCACCGGCATCTACGCCCTGGTGGTATCGCTGGTGTTGATCTTCGTAATTTAAAAAAGAATGATGGTTTCCTGTAAAGGCCATCCGGTATTGTTTTTCAAACTATATGATTAGGAGGTAAAAAATGGCAATCGAAGGAACAGATATTACTCAGGCGGCATCGCTTCTCGGTGCAGGACTTGCCATGGGCCTCGGCGCCATCGGCCCGGGTGTTGGCGAAGGAATGGCAGCGGCAAAAGCGTGTGAAGCAATCGGGAAAAACCCATCGGAAGCAGGTCTGCTGACAAGAACGATGCTTGTGGGACAGGCGGTTTCCGAATCCACCGGTATTTACTCACTGGTTGTTGCGCTGCTGCTGCTGTTTGTGGTTTAACATAACCACATAGGGAGAAGAAAAGAGGATATCGCCCGGCGGCGGGCCTTGCGCCTGCCCGCCGGCCGAATTTACTGCACACGCTTAACTCTGTGGATAGTGACATGGAAATTATTGCCACAAACGGCATCATCACCATCAACGAAACCATGGTGGTGGTGCTTATTTCATTTTTATTTCTTGTGTATGTTTTAAACCGTATAATGTTTCGGCCTTTGCTTGACACGATCCGGAGGCGGGATGAATACATTAATGAGATAAACACCGACATCGCTTCCCATCGGGAAAAAGCGGAAACGCTAAACGAAACATTGCGGTCGAAGGAAGAAGCCGCAAAAAAAGAGGCCTTTACCCAGAAAAAAGAACTGGAATCTCTGGGCAACAAAAAAGCTGCTGAAATCGTGGACGCCACGAAACAGGAGATTGCAGAAATTCGGGAAAATGCACAGCAGGAAGTAAATGCCCAGTTCGAGAAGGCGAAAGCAGATATTCAAAAGGATGCGGACTGGCTTTCCAATGAAATTATGGAACACATACTCGGCAGGGGAGTTGCGATAAAATGAAGGCCGACTGCAAGACCAAAAACGTTTTTCTGGTGGGAGGTGCCTTCCTTGTGCTGTTACTGGGCGGCGCGATAGCGGCGATTGCTTCAGAATCCGGAACGGGCCACGATTGGCGACCAATTTACGACAATGTGATGTTGTGGGTCAATTTTTTAATCCTCGCATTTGTGCTTTACCGGGTCGGCAAAGACCCCATAAAAAATTTTCTGGCTCATAAACAAACTGATGTGGCCGATGAAATCAAAACCCTCGAGGAAAAAAAAGACGCGGTTAAGGCCGAGGTCCGGGAAACGGAACTGCAGGTTGCCGAAAGCGACCGACATATTCAACGGATAAAGGCCCGCGTTATCGAAGAAGGTGAGCAGATTAAACAAAAAATCATCGAAGATGCCGAATCTCAGCGTGAATACATGATTGCCGAATCCAGAAAAAAGGCGAGCAGCCGCTTCCGGGAAGCCCGCCAGGCGTTCCGGGAGGAGTTGATCGACGAGGCTGTGGCCATCGCCGCGGATCGACTCCCCCTGGAATTGAAGACCGACGACCGGGACCGGATGTTCAACGCATTTGTAGACCAGATCGCATCGGCCGGGGAGCGCGGGCTTTCCTCCTGACCCGGCTGTTTCAGGAAAACCGCGAAGGCCGCAGGGCATGGTGCGTTCGTGAAAATTCGTGAAAATTCGTGGGCTTATTGTTCCCACGAATTGGCACGAATCTGCACGAATGATGAAACGGAAACTATCTGAGAATACCGTCTTTTCTGAGCCGCCAGGTATAGACACAGACGGCGGTGATTACGCCCAGCCCGAACAGCACGCCGACAACACTGCTGCCGGAGGTTATCTGCACTCTGCTTGCCTCGAGGATGAGGTACCTCAGGATATTGAGGAGGTTCATCACCAGGGCCGCGGCAAAAGCGTAAAACGCCCAGCGGTGAAGCATGAACAGCAGGATTCCCCCTGCCAGGTTGGCCGCTGGAATAAGCCCGAACATGCTCCAGGCCAGTGCCTGTTGTCTGACCGCCAGCACATCGGCCACTTGATCACCGGCGGCTTCCATGCCGAGGAAACGAAACAGGGACAAAATGGCCAGGGTTCCAGTAAGCAGATACAGCAGGGAAATCACCCATACCCAGAACGGCCGGTGTCGTGGTGGTGAATCAGACATAGGTATATTCACGCGTGACTTGGGAAATTCATCCGGAACCCGCAAAGACCGGGTTCCGGATGAAGCTTACAACACAGGATTAGCTGCCGCCGGCGGCTTCCATTGCCTGGCGGGCCGTTTCCAGGATACCCTCGGGAAACCCGACGATGTTAAACGTGCCCAGAAAACCGACCACCCAGACCACCATCATGGAAAGAACCCAGAGGGCGAAACCGTACTTGACAAAATCGACGGGCTTGATAGCCTTTTCCCCGGTATCCGGGAAGGTGCCAAGGCCGTAAACGATTGCGTTGTTCGGCGTTCCCACGATAAGAAAATGGGCAAACGACGTGGCAAATGCCACCGCCATACCCGACGCCCAGGGCTCACCCGGGAATCCGCTCATGATGCCTATGGGGATAACGATCGGGCCCAGCAGGGCAGTGGTACCGGCATCGGACATAAAGTTGGTCATCAAGCCGGAAAAGGAGGACAAGCCCACCCAGAGACCGAACCCCTGACTCATGCCCGCTGCGCTCAGCACGCCCATAACGCTCTTTGCCAACCACAGGGCCGCGCCGCTCTCCTTGAGCAATGCGCCCAACGTCAGGGCCCCGCAATACATGAACCATGCGTCCCAGGAAATGCCGTTGAGAATCTTTTCCCAGTTCGTGGTTCGGAATACAACTGGAATCAGCAGGGCAAGCAAAGCCGGACCGCCCAAGCCGAGACCGTGCCCGCCGAAAATCCACAACAGGAGAATAATAATCAGCATGGCAAAGGTGACATACTCCCGGTATTTCATTTTTCCCATTTTCCGGGTTTCTTCATTGATGGCCTTCAATCCCGGCGTCAGGTCCTTGTGCCGGATCTTCCGGGAAAAGAACAGAATCATGTAAACGGCCACCAGCAGTCCCAGTACAGGCACGATGGGAAAGCCGTATTTCATCCAGGTGAAGAAATCCATGGGGACATTGTACTCGCTCCAGAACCCCATCATGATAACGTTTCGCCCTCCGGCGGCGGGGGAGCCAACCCCCCCCACGTTCAGGGCGAAACAGAGGGTGAACAGGAGAAACTTGGCCAGCGCCGGGTCGTGCTCCAGGCGGCCGTTCGGGCTGTTGACCGTTACCACACCGAAATAGACCGCCATCATCACCGGCGTCATAAAGGCACACATGGCATGGGCAGAGATAAACGACCCGATAATCGACATACTCAGGCACAGGACGAAAATCGGTACGTAAAACCCTTTTGTCCAGCCCAGAATCCAGGTGGCAAGCCGCTTGTGAAGCCCCACATCGATGACGGCCACCCCCATGGCCAGAACCCCCAGCAAAAAAAGCGGGGCATCGCCGGCAAAGGTTTCACCGATCATCTTGCTGGGAAGAAGGCCGAGAAAGTAGGCCAGGATGGGCATCAGAATGCCGGTCAAGCCGATGGGAATGGCTTCCGTGGCAAAGAAAATGATGGCCATGGGAATAATCCCGAGCACCGTCATCGTCTTTTCCGCGGCATGGTGGGCATCATGGGCCACATGCCACTCAATCATCTTATCCGCAAACCCGTTTTCAGTGACAACATCCACAATACTCTGAGGGACGGGCAGCAAAAACCCGACCACCACAAAGATGCCGATCCCGATGCACATCCACAGGGTCTTATTGGCCAGCAGGCCGCCTTCTCCCTCTTTCTGATCAAACTCGTGTCCGTGACTCATTTAGATAAACTCCTTAAATATATATTATTTTTGCTTTCTATTACATTTCCGCGTGCTCCCTCATTCCGGTTCAGCGCAGGCCGGGCCCGGAAAACGCCGCGATAAACCTCTTGATAAAAAGACCTAAATCTTCTTGATTTCCTGGCAGATATTGTAAAACACATCAACCAGCCGCAGGATACCGGCTATCCTGTCATCCTTGAGCACCAGCAGGGAGTGATGACATCCCATGACGAGCTGGTGAATGGCCCGGCTCATGTTGTCCTGGGCCCTGATGAACTCCCCTTCCACCGGAATGTACATGCAATCCTTTACCTTCAGCCCCGCCGCCTTGCGGCAGATGTCGACCAGGGGCTGATCAAACAGGGCGTTCTGTTCGAGCATGGATTGCAGGTAATTGGCGCTCAGGCCGCTGGCGGCGATTCTGCCCATGGGCCCGGAATCGGTGATTCGGGAATATTTGGGTTCAAGCGCCCTTAGCACATCCAGCTGGCTGAGCTTGCCCGTGATGTGCCCGTGCGTCGGGTGATACACCAGCAGGGCCCGGTGAATGTAACGACTCTGGTCCTCCTTTCGGAATTCGGTCTGGGCCCGCTCCAGTTCCAGGACCGCCTCTTTCAAGGTCGCGTCCTCGGAAACAGTGGCATACTCCTCGAGGGGGACCATCAATTCCTCCACGGTCATTTGCTTCATGGTTTAACACTCCTTTCTATATTGGTTTTCTATATTCACCCATTTTGTTAAATTTTAGATTTTCATCAGAAATGAAAAAAAAGTCAATCATAATCGAAATTATGAAACCAACTTTCAAAAACAGGAAAAAAATCATTGACAAACACTGCGCCACTGCTTATTGTCTTATTTTGAGTATATGCTCATAATATTTACCAGCAAGGGAAGGAAAAAACAATGGCGGCCTTCTATTTTATCGGCGGTCTTGTCGTTTTGGCAGGCGGTTTTGTGCTGGGCAAACAACTGATACTGCTGAAAAAAGGCAACGCCAGGGTAGCCCGGGATATCCGGGAAACCCGTTATGACAAGCTGTCGGATATGGGATCGGTGGACCACCTGTCGGTGCTGCCGCTGGTGGATTATTACACGGATGATGAACGGCTGAAAACCGAGGCCGGCGTTTCCTATCTTATCCGGACGGACACGGTCACTCTCCTTATGGATGTTGGACTGAACAAAGCCGCGGCGCATCCTTCCGCGCTTCTCCACAACATGCAGACCCTCGGAATATCCACCGCTGATATTGATGCCCTGTTTATCAGCCATCTTCACCTCGATCATGTGGGCGGCATGGCCGAACAGAAAAACGGCGAATTCAGCCTGTCCCGGGGAAACGTTCAGATGAGAAAGATACCCGCATACACTCCTGTTCCCATGACACCCTCCGGGCGGAACCCCGGCCCCGAGATCAAGATAAATACCGCGCCGGCCATTCTGTATCCGGCAATCGCCGATATCGGCGTCATTCCGCGGAACCTGTTCCTTATGGGCTACACCCTGGAACACAGCCTGGCCGTTAATGTAGCGGGCAAAGGGATTGTGCTGATCATCGGCTGCGGCCACCAGACCATTGAAGAAATCCTGAAACGGACAAAGGCCCTGTTTGACGAGCCCATATACGGTATCATCGGTGGACTGCATTTCCCGGTCAAAAGCGGCCGGATCAAGCTCGGCCCGATCAATATTCAAAAGCTTGTTGGATCGGACCGGCCCCCTTGGCGGGGTCTCAATGAAAAAGACGTGGACCATGCCATCGAAGCGATCAAGGATGCAGATCCAGGGTTTATCGCTCTGTCGCCCCATGACAGCTGCGACTGGAGCCTTAACCGGTTCAAGGCGGCATTCGGCGACAAATACCACGACCTGAAAGTGGGCAGGGAGATGACCCTCTAATTTAAACTATTTTTATTCAGTCAATAAAACCTGGTCCTCTGTGCCAGGTCAGCGATAAAAGGCAATGCCGGTAAGGAGCAAAGCATGAAATTAGAAATTAGAAACTCGAAACAAATCCGAACATCAAATGTTCCAATGATCAAAACAGATACCGAAGTGTTTTCGGGCATCAATGCGATGCATTATTAACCGCCGAGGACGCAGAGGTCTTTTTGTCTCTGCCTCCTCGGCGCCTCGGCGGTGCAAAAGCTGCATCAAGCATCTTGACCTTCGTGCTCTTCGTGCTCTTCGTGGTAATCAACTCCAGACAAATGAACCACGAAGTTCACGAAGGGCACGAAGGGCGAGTTCAGACTATAAACAATCCCCTTATAGGGGTAACCAAAGCCGGCCCCTCTGGGGTCGGATGTTTACTGATGAGAGAGAATAAATGCTCATTGCCGTAGCATCAGGAAAGGGAGGTACAGGAAAAACCACTGTTGCCACCAACCTGGCATCCTCCCTTACAGGCCTTACAGGCAAGATTCAACTGCTGGATTGTGATGTGGAGGAACCCAACGCCCACATCTTTTTGAAACTGACCGATAAAAATGTTCAGCCGGCACACACCATGGTGCCGGCGGTGGATCTGGATAAATGCACCTGTTGCGGCGCCTGCGACGAAATCTGCCAGTTCTCCGCTATCGCCCAGTTCGGCAATGCCATCCTGACATTTCCGGAGATGTGCCACAGCTGCGAAGGATGTGTCATGGTATGCCCGGAAGACGCCATCAGCAAATCATCCAGACAGCTGGGAGAGGTCATCCGCGGGGAAGTAAACGGCATCGATCTGATATACGGAAGCCTCCGGGTGGGCGAAGCCATGTCGCCGCCCCTGATCGATCGGGTGCGGGAACATATCAATCCCGAGGCGATTACCATTATCGATGCTCCGCCCGGCACTTCATGTCCCGTCATCGCCGCCATCCGGAATGCCGACTTCGTGCTCCTGGTCACGGAGCCTACGCCCTTCGGATATAACGACCTGGTCCTGGCGGTGGAAACCGTACGAATGGTTGGCCTGCCCTTTGGAATTGTTGTAAACCGGCATGATGTGGGCAGTTCCATCATCCACGACTATGCCGAAAAAGAGGGCATCCCCATCATGATGGAAATTCCAGACAGGCGTGATATTGCTGAGCACTATGCGCGAGGGGTCATGATGTGCGACGTCCTGCCGGAAATGAAGGAAAAATTTCAGTCATTATTCAATGACATAAAAATCGGGGTGAGGGATTGAGGAAAGTCCTGATGGTCTCGTAAAAAGTCACTTGCGGACGGCAAAGTAAAAAGTTCAAGATCAAGGCGTCGATGCATCTCGAGGAATGGAGCGTACTTGGCTGTACGTGACATGACGAGAGATGCATCGCAACGCAGATATTGGACTTTTTACGAAGCCGTCAGACCTCATAACCCATAACGCAAAGCTCAAACTCAACCATGAAAGAACTCACCATCATCAGCGGCAAGGGCGGCACGGGAAAGACAAGCATTGTGGCCTCCCTGGCAGCGCTTTCTGAAAATAAGGTTATCGTGGACGCGGATGTGGATGCCGCCGACCTTCATCTGGTCATCGCTCCGAAGGTCAAACACGAAGAAGATTTTCAGGGCGGCTGTATCGCGAAAATCGATCCGGACCGGTGCACCCAGTGCGGTGACTGCCTGGAACGATGCCAATTCGGGGCCATCAGCGAAGATTTCGTGGTGGACAAAATTTCCTGTGAAGGGTGCGGGGTCTGCGTTCATTTCTGCCCCGCCGGGGCCATAGATTTTCCGCGGCAGATCTGCGGCCGGTGGTATATATCAGACACTCGCCTCGGCACCATGGTCCACGCCCGGCTCGGCATTGCAGAAGAAAACTCCGGGCTGCTGGTAAGCCTGCTGCGCAGGGCGGCCAAACAACTCGCCGAAGAGAACGGCAACGACCTGATCCTGGTAGACGGCCCTCCGGGCATCGGATGCCCGGTAATTTCCGCCGTGACCAACGCAAATGCGGTGCTGGTGATCTGCGAACCCTCCATGTCCGGCATGCACGACCTGAAGCGGGTGAACGAACTGGCGGCGTTTTTGAAAGTGCCGGTCATGTTCTGCATCAACAAATATGATATCAACGAAGATCTTGCCGAAGAAATCAAACAATACGCTGAAAAAAACAATATGAACTTTGCCGGTGCTATTCCTTACGATAAAGAAATGACAGCAGCAATGGTACAACAGCAATCGCTTGTGGAACATTCTGACGGAAAGGCGGCCCGTGCCGTCAAAGAAATGTGGCATCGGGTATCGACAACACTCAACAGCCAACAGACATAGTAAAGGAGGAAAGCAACATGAAAATTGCCATTCCCATGGCAGCCGGAAAATTGACCGCCCATTTCGGGCACTGCCAGGAATTTGCGATCATCGACGTGGAAGACAACGCGATAAAAACCAAAGAAGTTCTGATTCCACCGCCCCATGAACCGGGTGTTCTGCCGAAATGGCTCCACGACATGAACGTCAATGTGGTCATTGCCGGCGGCATGGGCCACAAGGCCATCAGCCTGTTCAACCAGGCGGGTGTTGAAGTCATTACCGGTGCACCGGTTGAAGATCCGGAAGTACTTGTAAAGGCCTACCTGGAACAAAATCTGACCACCGGCGACAATGCCTGCGCCGGCGGTCACGGCGGCCAATGTGGCGGCCACTGACACGACCTGTTGATTAAAACCCCCTTGTGAGATGCTTCGATGCCCGTGATGTTGTTATAATACCCCCTGTGGCCATCGAAGCATCTCATTTCCCCTTTCTTCATGCTGCTGCTTATTTTAATTTTCAGTTCAAACTGAACCATTGTCAGTTTAGCATTGATGACAAAATACAGATAATGCCGCATTATTGGCTTGCCACAAAGCCATCTTCACCGCATATCCGGGCGCAGTTCATGGACGGCGGTCAGGACCTGGTCGACGGTGATGGCGGTCATGCATTGGCGGGTGGTGCAGTTTCGCTTGAAACAGGGGCTGCAATCGAGCCCTGTCTGAACAACCCGTTTGTTGGTGCCGAAGGGACCCGTGCGCCAGGGGGCGGTGGGGCCGAAGATGGCGACCACGGGGGCTTTCATGGCCGCGGCAATATGCATGGGGCCGGTGTCTGTGGTCACGACCATATCCACCTGCCCGTAAAGGGCGGCCAGCTCGCCAAGCCCGGTCTGACCGGCGATGTTCAGGGCCGGATGATCCATCAGCAGCCGGATTTCCTCGATGGCTCCGGCATCCTCGGGGCCGCCGGTAAACACCACGGCAGTGTCATGATATTCGATAAGCCGGTCGGCCAGGCGGGCGAATTTTTCCGTGGTCCACAGCTTGGTGTCCCATTTGGCCATGGGATTCAGGGCCGCCACAAAGGACCGGCCGTCCTTTGCCCTTTTTAGCAGGACCATGGCCCGTTTTTCATCTTCTTCAGTGACGGGAATGCCGTATTCAACATCATTTTCCTCGCTGGCGGGAATGCCAATGGCAGACAGCATTTGCAGGCTTCGCACCAGGGCGTGAATCTCCATGCTGATGGCGGGAACCCGTTGGTTTAAGAACAGGTAACTGTGTTCCTGGTGTTCCATGCCCCGGTCAAAGCCGATCTTTCGTCTTCCCCGACAAAGGGCAATGAGCAAGCCGCTTTTGAGGAGCCCCTGGAAATCCAGTACCATATCATACCGGGTGTCCCGGAGTTCGGCCAGAAAGGTTCGCATTTCCCTGAGGGCGCCCCCTGCAGAAGATGTGTACCGCAGCTTCCGCATCCAGGTTTTGCGCCGGGAGACCAAAAGCCGGTCCAGGGCGCTGTGGCCTTTCAGCAGCGGGACCGCGGCCTCCTCCACCAGCCAGGTGATACGGGCATCCGGATAATGCCGCCGAAGCCTGTTTAATGCCGGCAGGGTGTGCACCACGTCACCGATGGCGCTGAGTTTTACGATCAGAATGTTCATAGTTAAATGTTGGGTTTCGCAAGCCCAACCCAACCTACACGCTGCTTCCGTGTCCTTCCGTTTTTTCCGTGGGTTAAAAAACTATGCGTTGCGCAGCGGCATATCGGCCGCCAGCACCTCGCCGGCTGCCGCCACTACCATATCAGCGGTTATCCTGTTCATGCAATCGAAATGGCCTTCAGGACATTCCGGCTTCAGGCAGGGACTGCACGGCACATCCACCCGTACCACCCGGCTGCGGGTGCCCAGCGGGCCCGTGGCCACCGGATCGGTGGAGCCGAACACCGCCACCAGCGGGACATCAAAAGCCGCAGCCACGTGCATCAGGCCGGAATCATTGGTAACAAACAACCCGCATCGTTCGACCAGGGCCATGGCCTCGCCCACTGTTGTCCGGCCGCACAGATTCACGGCCGTTACAGACATCTTCTCTGCAATGACTTCGGATATGGCGCGGTCCCCAGGCCCGCCCAGAAGCATCACCCCCCAGTCACCCTCGGCGCAGAGCCGGTCGGCTACCGCGGCATATCGTTCCGGATGCCATTGCTTGGCCGGGCCAAAGGTGGCGCCCGGGCTCAGGCCCAGCAACGGCCGGTCAGCCATCCCCTGATCCGCCAGTATCTGCTCCGCCCTGCCCCTGTTTTCCGCGCCCGCATCCAGGAAAAGGGGCTCGCGGTCCGCTTCCATTCCCATTCCCTGAAGAATGCCCAGGTAGTAATCCACATGGTGGCCCTGTTTATATAGCTTCGGATTTTTCACCGGATGCGTCAGCAGCAGACGCCGGGCATCGGTGGTATACCCGATTCGTACGGGTATCCTTGCCATGGCAGTGATAAACGCCGCCTCAAAGGCGTTTTGCAGCAGCAGGGCGGCGTCGTATTGTTCCCGCCGAAGCTCTCCGGCAAGCCGCAATTTACCGGCAAAACCATGGTGACGATCATTATCCGCATAAACAACCATCCTGTCAACATGGGGGCTGTTTTCAAAAACCGGGGCTACCAGGGGTTTGGCCAGCATTGATATTGTGGCGTTGGCAAATGTCTTTCCAATAGCGCGGACCGCTGGGGTACTCATCACCGCATCCCCGATCCAGTTGGCGGACCGGATGAGCAGAGAATCAATCATGTCCGGCTGAAAGCTCCGTTGTCGCCCCATAACAATCTCCTTTGAACTGACAACCGGAGGCCATCAATGCTGTGGGCAAAACCCCACGCCATGCAGCCCCTGTCACCATCTCCGCTACGATAACAGGAAACCAATCAAGGGTAAAGTCCTGACCGCCACAAATTCACGGCTAATTTGTTCTAAGCCGTTAACATTCTATTGACGGGCGGCCCGTAAATTTTTTGTCATTTTCAGATAGTCCAGCACCGCTCTGGTGTTCCTGAACAGTTCTCTCATTTTCTGTGC
>JAXHVL010000044.1:0-22875 GCA_034189225.1 Thermodesulfobacteriota bacterium | reverse complement strand
ATGAATTTCTCCTAGATTCTTGCAATTTGGCAACAATATACACCAAAATCGATCGCTTTATCAGAAATTTCTTTAACTTTTTTATTTTATAATATCTATTTCAAAGAACGAATTGACCCTGGCCACAAATTCCTTGAAGGTTACCCGCATAATCTGATATTTTTCCTATCTTATGCGTTGTTATATGATGAAAGCGAAGGAATCGTTCCCATATTTTGCTCTCCCTGTTGAACACGGGGGAATTATGCAACAATCAACAGGATAACAAAGGCGGATCATGATCACCATGACAATGACAACAAATTTTCAAAAACGCCGGTCGCCGGCTTTGCGACGACTGGTTGCTCGCATCATCACTATTACAGGGGTACTCCTGTTATTGCCCGGAGCAGTGTTCTGCGGCGAACAGCCCTTAACACTGCAAGTGGCATATGAGAGCGCCCTGCAAAACAACGAAAACATTCAGATGTCACGGGAAACCGTGAACCAGGCGGAACTCAACGTGGACACGGCCACCTCTAATCTATACCCCCAGCTCACCGCCACCGGCTCCCATGTCAGGGAAAAGGAGCTGTATCCCACGCACTCACCCACCGAATATGAACTGCTGACCATCGAGGCGAACCAGCACATCTACCAGCTGGGTAAGGTGTGGACCGGCCGGGAAATGGCCAAGAACCATCTTCAGGGCTCGCGCCTGTCCCATGAACGGAGCACGCGGCAAATTCTGTTTCAGGTCAGCGCGGCTTATTATAATGTACTGCTTGGCAGACGATCGGTGGAGATCGCCGAAAGCGCCCTTGAAAGGGCCAATAAGCAGCTGGAGCGGGCCAGCGCCCAGTTCGAGGTGGGGGTCCTGACCCGGAATACTGTATTGCGGGCCGAGGTTCAGGTCGCGCAAGCAGTGGAACAGCTGGAGCGGGCACGAAACCAGTACCTGGTGGCAAAGGAGAACCTGGCCCTTGAAATGGGGATCCGACAGGCACCGGAAACCATCGAGGAGCCGGAAAACCGCCTTTTTCCGGCAAAATCCCTGGAGGAACTGATTGAAACAGCCATGCAGAACAGACGGGACTTGAAAAAATCCCGCATCGATACCAAACAGGCCGATAAAAAAGTTGACTGGGAAAAGGCCGACTTTTTCCCGAAAATTTTTCTTCATGGCGAGTACCAGCGGACCACGGAAGACGACCTTTTTTACGACAATGATGAAAACTGGAGTGCTTCACTGAACCTTTCCTATCCGCTGTTTACGGGCGGCAAAAACCGGGCCGAACTGGGAGAAGCCAAATCCGCCGTCCGGCAGGCCAAATGGTCCCACAGGCGCATGGAGAATGAAATCCGCAATGAAGTACGGCGGGTATACCTGGACTTGCAGACGCAGCGAAAAGTGCTGGCCCAGAACCGCGCACAGGTGAAGGCAGCCCAACGGAACTATCAGCAGGTAACGGCCCAGTTTGAGGAGGGGCTTGCCACAGCCGTGGATCAGGTGGACGCGTTCACCGCCCTGAACGAGGCGGAAAACCGACTGGCCAATGCCCATTACACCCACCAGCTGAACCTGATCAAACTGAAACTGGCTACCGGCACCTTTCACAAAGACCTTATTCTGCCGGAACGTTAACCCCCTGAACAACAATGTGTTGGCCAGGACAGTAATCATTGGACAGTAACCACCAGATGCCGGAGAAATTCATATGAAACACAAAAGACCCTGTTTTCTTTTCGGACGATTGTTGTGGCAGAGCATGATCGCAGTCATGATCATCTCTCTCAGCCCCCCCATGGGTTGTTGGGCCCGGGACAATGCGTCCGGGAAACAGCCTTGCACGCCGGCATCCGTCACCAGCGTGCAGGTGCGGGACATGAAACAGACGGTAAAAGGCGTGGGCAGCCTCCGATCGGAACAGAAGGCGGTAATCACCGCAGAAACGGCCGGCACCATTGAACGAATCTATTTTGAAGAAGGCATCCATGTGGAAAAGGATGAACTTCTTGCGCAGCTGGAGTCGGAAATCATTAAACAGAAGCTTCTGGCGGCAAAGGCCGGGGTTCAGGAGACCGAGGCCGTTCTGAAAAACGCCCGCCGGACTTACCAGCGGCAGGCCCGGCTGTATGAGCAGAATCTCACCAGCAAGGATTCCAGGGACAAGGCCGAAACGTCTCTGAAAACCGCCATGGCCCGCCTGGAACGGCTGAAGGCGGAGCGTGCTCAGGCCCGGGAACGGCTGGCGGATACCCGCATCAAAGCCCCGTTTTCCGGCACCATCGACGAGCGGATGGTAGACGAAGGCAACTGGATCAAGGTGGGTACGCCCATCACCCGGCTGGTGAAAACCGATCGGCTTCAGATTGCCTTCAGCCTGCCGGAACGTTACATGCAGTTAATCCAGCCGGGGCAGGAAGTCGTGGTGATGCCGGCATTCGCTACGGACAAAAAAATCACGGGTAAAATTTTTTTCGTCAGTCCCCGTATCGATGAAATTACCCGCAGCTTTCTGGTCAAAGCCGGCATCGACAATTCCACCGGAGAGCTCAGGCCCGGCGGATTCGCCTCGGTAGCGGTCACGGTGGAGATTCACAAAAATGCGCTGGTCATCCCTGAAGAAGCACTGATTCCCACCCGGCAGGGATACCAGGTGTTTGTGGTGCAGGACGGCACCGCCCATATGAGAAAAGTCACGCCCGGCCTTCGAACCCCCGGGCTGGTGGAAATCACCCAAGGGTTAAACAAAACCGACCGTATCGTCCGGTCCGGTCATATTGCCCTACATGAAGGCAGCCGGGTATGTACAGCCATGGACCGGAAAGAACCGCAATAAGGAACGAATCCGATTATGATCTGGAATTTTTGTATTCGCAGACCGGTACTGACCACCATCATCTTTGCCACAGTTTTTATCTTCGGCATTTACGGATACCTGCAGATGCCCGTACGGGAATTTCCCGACGTTGAATTCCCCATCGTCAACGTCAATGTCGTCCTGCCGGGCGCTTCCCCGGAAGTCATCGAAACCCAGGTGGTGGAGCCGCTGGAAGAAAAGCTGAACACCATTGAAGGCATCAAGCAAATCACTTCCGAATGCCGGGAACAGGTGGGCACCGTTACCGTTGAATTCGAACTTTACCGGGATATTGATGTGGCGGCCCAGGATGTGCGGGACCGGGTCTCCCGGGCAAGGCCGGACATGGCCGATGACATCAATGAGCCCATTATCCGCAAGGTGGACCCCGACGCCCGTTCGGTCATGTGGATCGCCCTCACCGGCAGCGATCGGTGGGACATGGTCCGGCTGACCGACTATGCGGACCGGTTCGTCAAGAACCGCCTGGAGAAACTGCCCGGCATCGGCCAGGTACAGATCGGTGGTGAACGAAAATACGCGGTTCGCGTGCAACTCGACCCTGAAAAACTGGCCACCCATCACCTTACCGTTCATGACGTGGTGGGGGTTATTCAGCAGGAAAACGTGGATATTCCCACCGGCCGCCTGGAAAGCAAGGAACGGGAATTTCTCATAAAGACCGACACTCAGTTTTCCAGCGCCGAGCCCTTTAACGATCTGATTATCACCTATCAAAACGGCGCCCCGGTGCGCCTGGGAGATGTTGGGCAGGCGGTGGCCTCCGTGGAGAACGACCGGAACGTGGCGCGGTTCATGCGGGAAAAAAGCATTGGCCTGGGCATCGTCAAACAGTCCGACGCCAACATGATCGCCGTGGTAAAAAGGGTCCGCGCCGAAATCGCGGCCCTGGCGGAAGAATTTCCGCCGGGACTGGAATACCGCATTGCATCGGACAACTCGCAATATGTCGAAGAGAACATCAACGACCTGATCACCACCATCTTCATGGCCACGGGACTTGTGATTCTCGTTGTCCTTTCTTTTCTGGGCAGCGGCCGGGGAACCATTATCACAACCATCGCCATCCCCACTTCGCTGCTGGCCGGGCTTGCCATTTCCTATTACCTGGGCTTTTCCCTGAACACCATCTCCCTGCTCGCCATGATCCTGGTGGTGGGAATCGTGGTGGACGACGCCATTGTTATCCTTGAAAGCTGCTACCGCCACATGGAGCACGGCGCGGAAGCCAAACCCGCCGCCCGCACCGGCACCACGGAAATCGCGTTTGCCGCCATCGCCAACAGCCTGGCCCTGGCCGCCGTGTTCATTCCGGTGGCGTTTATGCCCGGCATGATCGGCCGGTTTTTCTATCAATTCGGCATCACCGTCACGTTGACCGTTTTTTCCTCCACCTTCGTGGCCCTGACCCTGACGCCCATGCTCTGTTCCCGGTTTCTGAAGGTGGCCAACAATAACAACCAGACCAGAAAAGCGCTCTTCTTCAGAATCACCGAAGCCGGGTTTCAGCGCCTGGAATCTCTGTACCGCCCGCTTTTGCGCGCCGCTTTGAACAAACGCTTCATAACGGTCTGCATCGGTATTCTGGCATTTGTCGCGGGCATTATGTTTCTCCGGATGCTGGAGTCCGAGTTTATCCCCAGTGTGGACAAAAGCCGCTTCATGATCGCCTTTGAAACCGTGGAAGGCGCCACGGTTCATTACACGGACAAATATGCCCGGAAAATCGAAACCGTGCTGGCGGAAATCCCTGAGGTCAAGACTTTTTTCCTGGCCATCGGACTCTCACACAGCGGCCCCGGCAAGGCCAACCAAGGGGTCAGCTTTATTCAACTGGTGAACCGCCACAAGCGGGACAAAACCCAGGAAGAGGTGATGGATCATATCCGGAAACGGCTTTCCGGGCTTTCCGGCGGCCGGGCCTACGTGCTGGATGCGGGTGGCCCCACCGGCTCGGAGTCCCCCTTGCAGGTCGTCCTGAAAAGCACGGACCTCAATGAGCTGGCCGCTCAGCAGGAAAAAATCATGGGGTGGATGCGGGCACAGCCCGAATTCGTGGGTGTTCATTCCAATATGAAAATGGACAAGCCCGAGGTAAGGCTGTCCATTGATCGCGACAAAGCGCGGGAGATGGGCATCTCCGCCGCCAACATCGCCACCACCCTGCGGTACGTGTTCGGTGAACCTGAAATTTCAGAAATCGACCGGGAGAACGAGCGGTACGAAGTGATCACAGAAATCAACCAGAAGAACTCCCTGCCGGAGACCATATACACTCTCTACACCCGCAACAGCAGCAACCAGATGGTCTCCCTTGCCAATGTGGTAAATCTGTCGGAAGGGGTGGGGCCCAGTGCCATTCACCACTTCAACCGGGGCCGGGCGGTCACGATTAATGCCCAACTGCCGCCGGGCGTCGCCATGGGCTCCGCCCTGGACAAGCTCAATGCCCACCTGGACACCGCCCTGCCGCCTGATTTCCAGAGCGACATAACAGGCAGGGCCGCGGACTTCAAGGAATCGTTCTTTTATCTGACCATGGCCCTGACCTTTGCCATCGTGTTCATCTACCTGGTGCTGGCCGGTCAGTTCGAGTCCTTTTTGCATCCGTTTACCATTTTGATGACCCTGCCGCTGGCCGGCGTGGGGGCGTTCGGGGCGCTGTATGCCTTTGACATGACGATCAACATCTTTTCCTTTATCGGCATTATTATGCTGCTGGGCCTGGTTACCAAAAACGGCATTCTGCTGGTGGACTATGCCAATATTCTGGTAGCCAGGGGCGAGACCGTCATGGAAGCTGCGCGGCAGGCAGCCCTGGTTCGGTTCCGGCCGGTGTTGATGACGGCCATTTCCACCATGCTGGGCATGCTGCCTATTGCACTCGGGTTCGGCGCCGGCGGCACCTCTCGATCACCCATGGGCGTTGCCATCACCCTGGGCATGCTGGCATCCACACTCCTGACGCTGGTGGTTATTCCCGTGATTTACACCCTTTTTGACAGCCTGCAGAAGACAATCATACGGCATCGGCGCCTGGCCGTCGCCATCCTTCTCGCACTGGCCATATTCATTGCCATCATGTACGGCATTAAAACAATAGGCGGATAAGGGTTCGTGACAAAATAAGTTGGGAAAATTTGGCGCCGGAATTTTTTCCGTCTTCGAGGCGCGAGGAGGGAGAATAGCAAGCTATTTGACCGACGAAGCAACAAAGAAGACGGGAAAAAGAACAAGCCAAATGGTCAAGTTATTTTGTGGCGCACC
This sequence comes from Thermodesulfobacteriota bacterium, assembly GCA_034189225.1. Taxonomy (GTDB): domain Bacteria; phylum Desulfobacterota; class Desulfobacteria; order Desulfobacterales; family Desulfosudaceae; genus JAXHTY01. The sequence goes on along the minus strand of JAXHVL010000044.1, from coordinate 16,744 downwards.
CTAAGCCCGGATACCTGAAGGAGGAGCCAAGCAGCATGAAACTGATGCAGATTTCCTTTCATTTCGAATTTACCGACCGGATCGAAGCCATACTGGATAGCAACGATATTCAGCATTACGTGCGGTATTCCATGATCCAGGGCAAGGACAGTGACGGCAAACACTTCGGCAACCAGATTTATCCCGGCAGTATCACGGTAATTCAGGCCCAGGTGCCGCCGGAAAAAATCGACGACCTGTTCGACGACCTGCGGGCATTCAAAATTGCCAAAAACGCCCATCAACACCTGGAGGCCCTGGTCCTGCCCATAGAACAGCGTCTGACCTAAGGGCATCCGGTCCCATGACCTCATGCAGCAGCGGTGCCTACGCCCTGGCCGGGGAATCTTGATGCTTGACCTGGCAAATTAATTTTGGCATAATGGGATTTCAATATCCAAAGCCCATAGGCGAAAACCCTTAACAGACTTACATAGATAGTGTTCGTCCAGAAATTAGATATTTTGGTCGAGTTCAAGGAAGGCAAAAATTTTAACCGGAGGAATACTTTGCGTATTTTGAGGATTAAAATTTGAGACTGACGCAGAAATCGGGCAAAATAGCAATTTATGGATGGGCACTGGATAAGCGGCAGAATATTAAATGATCTGTGAGACGCCCAGCCCCGAGATCATAAATGCATGCAGGGTTCTTTTCTCCCGCTCGACCCACATTGATTCATATTTTCTCAATGCCATTGCCGCCAATGATTTAAAGAATGCATTCCGCAAGCGCGTCATGGAAACCCATCCGGACCGGGCAATGGCCCTGGGCCGGGACCGGGACGCATTGAGCCGGATGTTTCGCGAAGTGGTGTCTGCTTACGATGTTTTAAAAGACGCTGTGAAAAACCCTGTCTCTACAGGAACCGGGTTTCCCGCAGCCGGTGCGGCAACGGACGCCCGGCGAAGGCCGCCGAACCAGCCCAGGCAGAAAGCATCCGGCCAGAGAACTTCCAATCAGAGAGCATCCAATCAGCGAACGGCCGGCCAAAAAACGTGCAATGAAGCGCAGGGGAACGGCCCGCAGGGGTTTCGCCAACATGCCACCGGCCGCCGGGATCATCATTTCAAGGGGATCTTTCCAAACCGCGAACTGAAAATCGGCGAATTCCTGTACTACGCCGGCCACATTTCCTGGCAGACCCTGATCGAGGCCATTATATGGCAGCGTCAACAGCGGCCCCGGGTGGGAGAAATCGCCATCGGCTGGAAGATTCTCACCCAGGAAGAGGTGATCCATATCATCAGTCAAAAATCATTCACCCAGAAATTCTGCGAATACGCCCTGGACCACGGGTATTTTACCCCCTTTCAACATCTTGCGGTCATCAGCCGGCAAAAACAGCTTCAGCCCAGGTTCGGCGAACACTTTGTTCACACCGGCCTTTTCACCGCCGAACACCTGGAAACCATTGCCCGGAACTTGCAGCAGCATAACGCCAGGATGCGGCACCGCTGAACCGCCACCGCCCGCACGAACCGAAAAGAGATTGAATTCCCCCTTTAAATACGATAAAGTTACTACTGTCATGTCAACAGAAAAGTGTTATTTATGCCACATGGAACCTGGAAGCCTGAAGGCTTCCGCTACACTTGACGATGGTGGCCTGAGGATGCATATGTAGCGGTCCGCTGACCGGACCACCCGGATTCTATTGACAATTGACATGACACTACCGTATTTGCCAACATCGCCGGCTGATTTTCTTTTATTGACATCTAACAGTTACGGATTCGCAGCCATGAAAGAACGGGAGCGCTTGATTGAACTCATCCGGGAGCGGGCCTTTAAACAGACCGAGACGCCTGAAATCACCCTTGCCTCCGGTAAAAAAAGCTGTTTCTACTTCAACCTGAAAACGGTAACCTGCTCTTCCGAGGGGCAGTACCTGGTGGGCAAAATTATTTATGACACGATTCAGGAACTGGGGTTGACGCCTGATGGTATCGGCGGGCTGACCATGGGCGCAGATCCCATATCCTATGCCGTTGCCCACACCTTTCACCTGAACCGGGGCACCATCGAGGCATTCTCCATCCGCAAGGAACCCAAGGGACACGGCGCGGGCCTTCAGATAGAAGGCAATGTAGCGAACATCAAAAACGTTATCATCACCGAGGACGTGGTCACCACCGGCGGCTCCACCATCAAGGCCATTGATATCGCCAGAAAAAGCGGGCTTAGCGTCATCGCCGTCATCACCCTGCTGGACCGGTGCGAGGAAAACGGTCGACAGAACATAGAGTCGGAGGGAGTCCCCATACATGCCATTCTGACCATAGACGATTTTCGGTAATACATTAGACACGGCAGCGCATCATTTCCCGCGTCAGACACATTTGACGGGTCCGTGAAAAAATATGGAATCATTTTCCCAAATTATATTTTTCGGCCTGGGGTTTGCGGTTGTCGCCATCGCTGCAAAACAGATCGGCCAGTATTTTCTTAAACTGTCCTTGCCGTTGATCAGCGGCTTTCTTTTTACCGGCATTCTGGTAGGCCCTTACGGACTGGAACTGATTCCGGCCAAGGCCCTCCCCCATTTGCGATTTGTCGACCAATTCGCCCTGGCCTTCATCGCATTCGCTGCCGGAAGCGAACTCTACATCAAAGACCTCAAAGACCGACTGAAAAGCATTCAATGGATTACCGTAGGTCTTGTGGTCAGCACTTTTCTGATCTGCGGTCCCGCCGTCTTTCTGCTTTCGGCGTTAATTCCGTTTATGAATACCATGCCGCCGGGAGGCCGGCTGGCGGTTTCCATCCTTGCATCATCCATTCTGATGGCGCGCTCGCCCTCATCGGTAATGGCTGTGGTCAATGAACTTCGGGCCAAGGGCCCGTTCACCCAGACGGTAATAGGGGTTACCATGATCACGGACGTGGTCGTCATTACCCTGTTTGCCACCAATATCGCCATTGCCAACGGTTTGCTTACCGGCATGGGCATCGATATCAGCTTCCTGGCCCTGCTTCTGGCCGAACTGCTTCTTTCATTAACTCTCGGTTATGTTCTTGGCTACCTCCTGAAGACCATTCTTTCGTTGCGCCTCAACCGGAACATCAAAACCCTTCTTGTGGTCCTTTCCGGGTACGGCGTCTTTGTGCTGTCGGCCGGCGTGCGGCATTACACCTATGCCCACATGCCATTCGAAATACTTTTGGAACCGCTTTTGATCTGTATGATTGGCGGATTTCTGGTTACCAACTATTGTAACAGCCGGATGGAATTTGCAACCATTATGCGGGATACCGGTACTGTAATCTATATCGCCTTTTTTACACTCACCGGCGCTTCCCTCACCCTTGACGTGCTGGTCAGAACATGGCACCTCGCCCTGGCGCTCCTGTTTATCCGGATGGGGGCTATTTATATCGGCGCATTTGCCGGCGGTTTGGCAGCCGGCGAGCCCATGGCTTACAACCGTTTAGGCTGGATGCCTTATATTACCCAGGCGGGCGTGAGCCTGGGACTTGCCAAGGCTGTTGCCGTAGAGTTCCCGGCCTGGGGAGAACCATTTGCCACCACCATGATCGCCATCATCGTCCTGAATCAGCTTATCGGTCCGCCCTTGCTGAAACAGGCCATATCCTGGATCGGCGAGGCCCGCGTCAAGGCTGAAAAATCCGCTGATGAGGGGGTGCGCAAGGCAATGATATTCGGACTGGAAGATCAGTCCCTTGCCCTGGCCCGACTCCTGAAATCCCAGGCGTGGGAGGTCAGCATCGTATCTCCTGGTGGCCCCTACAATAATTTCGAGGCAACTGACATCCCCATTCGACCGGTTCCAGACCTTTCCCTTGAGTCATTGCGCCAGGTGAACGCGGAACAAGCCAGCACCATCATCACCATGCTCACTGATGATGAAAACTATCATATCTGCGAACTGGCTTACGAACATCTTGGCACGGACAATCTCGTGGTCCGCCTGACCGACCGCGCCAACATTGGCCGTTTCAACGAACTCGGGGCACTGATCGTAGATCCATGCACGGCCATCGTCAATCTGCTGGACCAATTCGTCCGGACGCCGTCGGCCGCATCTCTGCTCCTTGGCATGGATGAAAGCCAGGATGTGGTGGAGCTTGAGCTCCGAAACCCCAACCTGCACGGTATCGCTCTCAAAGATTTGCGTCTCCCCCTTGATACCATTGTGCTGTCCATCCGCCGGCAGGGACAGATGCTGATTTCCCATGGCTTCACTCGCCTGGAAGTGGGTGACTGGGTAACAATCGTCGGTCCCTCGGAAAGCCTCAAGGAAGTGGCGCTTCGGTTCGACACCAACCGGGAGCATGCCCTGGTACAGCTTGTAGGAAAAGTAACGGCAAAGGAACTGGCCGGCAAATCTCTGGCATCGGATGTTCAACAGATACTCCGCTCAGATGCCAATGCGCCGGCACAGCAAAAAAGCGAGAAAACGGGTCACCGGCAGGCGAAAGACCGGTTTGACCGGTTTGTCGAGGAAAGCATCGTTCTGGACCTGGACGGTCCCATGGATGCCAGGGACCTGTTCCGGACGGTGGCAGAAGCCATGGCCGACCGCTTGAATACACCGCCGGGAACCTTGCATGACCTGCTTATAAAACGGGAACAGGAAAGCAGCACGGCCATCAGCAAAGGGCTGGCCATCCCCCACATCATTATAGAGGGACAACATAAATTTTCGATTCTGCTGGCACGATGCCGGCAGGGGGTCCATTTTTCCGATTCCGCTCCCATGGTCTATGCCGTTTTCGTCCTGGCCGGCACCCGGGATGAACGGAACTTCCATCTTCAGGCCCTGTCCGCCATCGCCCAGATTGTCCAGAACCCCAATTTTGAAAAACGGTGGTTCCGCGCCAGGGGCACCAACGCCCTTCGCAACGTGGTGCTGCTGTCCAACCGGAAACGGCAGATATGACGGCTTGGTAAAAATCGCGCAGGAACGATAAAGTTGTAAAGGGCGATACACCAGGCGACCTGAAGAGTCTGCTCCGGACCCTGTTCCGGGGTCGCCCCTACATGGCCGAGGCACCCCCCGTATTATGGGGTATTACACGGACATGGCACATTAAGGCCCTGTAGGGGCTGGCTTTAGCCTGCCTCATGGACCCTGCGCGTTAGTTTCTTTCTGCAAAACGCCGCGAAGTAGGTTAAACCGCTTCCAAGGAACTTAATCTGCCAATTTATTGTAAACATATCAATTTTATGCAATTTTTTAGTTTATTGCCATGTTTTTCAGTCTACTGAAACAACTGAACAGCAACACGTGCCTCGCCCCTTGCAGCGCAGCCGAGCAGGGGCGGTTTTTTCGGAAGACGCGGGCAGACTGTTTGAGCAGACGAGGTTTAATGCATCTGCACAAAATGACAGGCGAGTTTCTGCCCGCGCCGAAAAAACCGTTCCTGCGAGGGTAGCCGAAGGCCAAGCTGCGGGGCACCCTTTCTTTTGCATACTTTTCTTTGGGCGAGCAAAGAAAAGTATGCATAAAAATTACTTGCTTAAAGCAATCACGGTAAAAAAGTCGATCCAAGCCCACGTTACTTTCTGCAAAAACGCCGCGCGTGGCGCTGGGCGCTTTTTACGAAGCCGTCAACCGTCAGGAACAAAAGCTTTCGGTATCTTGATGGCCACCACTTCGCCACGGGCGCAGACTTCATTGTCGGCCATTACCGTGCTTTCGACCACTACCTTTTTCCCTTTGATCTCTTTGATCTTCCCCCGTATCTCGAGGGTTGGCCCCAGGGGCGTCGGCTTAAGATAATCCACATGAAGCGAAGCGGTGACAAACCGGACCGGCGGTTCAGTATCCATCTCCCGGCCTTCTTCCCTGTAAACTGCGGCAGCGGCCGTGCCCGTGCTGTGGCAGTCGATCAACGAGGCAATCAGTCCGCCATAAACAATGCCGGGGACTGCCGTATGATACGGCTGAGGATCAAAATAACATACCGATTCATCCCCGTCCCAGAAACTCTTGATCTGATGCCCATGCTCGTTTTTCCAGCCGCAGCCATAGCACCAGCTCAGATCTTCGGGGTAATACTCCTGAAATCCTTTTTCAGACATTATGACATCCTGTATAAAATTATTGACCAGTCGTCTGCCTATCGGCAGATGACGCATATCAGCGGAAGTGGTATCACCGCAGAGACGCGGAGGGCGCGAAGTGGAGCCCCGCCGCGTTCTCAAGTCCTCTCGTTCCAACGCTGAGCGTGGGAACGAGAGGAATATGTCATTCCGGCCAGTGCAACGAAGGAACTTCTGGCGGCCTAAAGGCCGCCGCTACACCGGCTGTGACAATTGCCCCATATTTTGGTAAACACCGCAGCCTGTGTAGCGGAAGCCTTCAGGCTTCCAAATAAAAACGGACCTTCCCTGACGCGCTGTTGACAGGGATCGAGAAAAGGATTGCTTCCTCGCCTACGCTCCCCGCATTAAATGACACAACCTCAACGCGAGGGAACGAGGAGGGCTGCTTTTGTCTCAGCGCCCTCTGCGCCTCTGCGGTATTAAATAAAAAAGGAGTCTTTCTACGGCCTGCCGCAAAAAGACTCCTTTAATGCTTACATCAGTTCTTCATCGAACCTGACCAGTGAATACTGTCTACACCTCCAGCCAGGAATCGGAATAAAGGGAATAGCCGAGAATAACCTTAGCGGTCTTCATGTAATCCATGAGCTCCTGTGTCGAGGTATCGGGCGTTTCACCGTCCATCACCGCGTACACCACGTCCCGGATATCCTGGCGGTTGCCCTTAGCGATATCCGTGAGCTTTTCGTCCAGCGGATCGGAAATCACGGAGTACATGCCGTAGCGTTCCAGCATGATCATGTAGGTCTGGTTGAGAATTGGCCGCAGATTCGCCGGCGGACCGTTGGAAATGTTGGAAAGACCGCAGGTGCTCTTTGCGCCCGGTGCGATATCGCCCAGCATCTTCTGAAACTCGAGCAGGCACATGAGCTGATCCTGCTGGACGTTAACCGGTGTAACGATACCGTCAAACCACAGTCTTTCGTTCTCGATGCCCGCTTCATTGGCCGCGTACATCAGCTCAACAGCCAGCGCGGCCCGTTCGTTTTCGTCCCTGGGAAGGCCTTCAGGCCCCCACAGCAGAGCGATAAAGTCGGCGTTGTATTCCGCGGCAATGGGAATCATCTTTTCATACCGTTCCGGCCGCGCCATGATCGAGTTGATCAGGGGCGGCTGCGGGGTTTCCTTGTAGACCTTCAGTGCAGCCTCGATAGCATCGATATTGGAGGTATCCAGAACCAGCGGAATATCGGAAACAACTTCCTGAACCGTCTGCACAACCCACGGCATCAACTCATGGCCGTCTTTTTTGGCAGGACCCAGGTTAATGTCAATATAATCCATTCCCTTTTCCTTCTGATCCAACGCCTCTTCCTGTATCGGCTTGGGGTCGCGCTCCTTGAAGGCCGTACCGATCTTCTTTGATATTACGTTTAAGCTTTCACCAATCAATATCATAACAAATTCCTCTTCTTGGTTGGTTTAATTAAGGGCCGGGTAACCCACGCCAGTCGGCGGTTCCCCGGATCGTCTTCTGGCCTCTATTTGGATTTGAGGAATGCAGGAAGATGCGGTGCTTCCCGGGGGCCGACGGTAACGGTCCAGCCGGGCAGCTCTTCCTCAATGTCGCCCACGATGGGGGCGGCATAACCCGGAATAATCAATTCCTGATGTTTTACCTTATCCATGATGCCGCACTTTTTCACAAAAGCGCCCACATCATCGCCTGCAAACTTACCGGCCGCCCAGGCCGTCAGTACGGACAGACCTTCTGAATCCTTGATCAGCAGCCATGCAGGGACTTTACTGTTTTCAATTTCTCCGGAAACGATAAAGTAGGTCAACGCAAAGTTCGTCGTGACCAGAACCGGTGAATTCTCATCGGGATTGCCGATTTCGTAAATACCTTCAACAACGGTCATGGGCCGCTGCGGGTCGGTAAAGATGTTGAGCCGTTCCAGCAGCAGCGGGAATACGGTATCACCGGAAAAATCGGACAGAACCACAATGCTGCCATACTTGGCGATGAACATGGACGCCACCATGGTCTCCACTTCCTTATTGGCGGCCATTTCATTGGCAAGACCAATGGTGGGAAAGCCCAGGGACTTGTTCCCGGCTTTCAGAGCGGCGCGGCGGATGGCTACCTGGTCTTCCAGACCCTGCTTCACCTCCCTGGACCCGGAATCCAGCACCAGGTCCTTAAGGCCCATGCCTGTCAGCTTATCGGTCAGCGGAATCAGGTTCTCCACGGAATCAGCTTTCACCGCCAGGGGCAGTTCGCTGTCCAGGGCGATCTGGCCAAAATCATCCACGTTATCATTCGTGGCTGCATACATCAGGGGGCGTTTGAAGCCGCATGCTTCAACGCCTGCCTTCATGACATCCACGTTCTCGGTCATCAAGATGACGTTAAATTCCGAAGTTTCCGCTATCACCTTAGCGGTTTCCGCAAAAGCCTTCGCATCGCCGGCGGTGTCCTTTACCGCGACCATTTCCGGCCGAAGGTTCAGACCGACCCGCTCAAACTGAATGGCATTCCATGCCTTGAGCTTGGCTTCAAGGTCTTTTTTCTCGATGCCGGCATCCACCTGGGCCGCCAGCACGGTAGGATTATAAAAGGTTTTTTCATGTCGATACAGCACCGTCTCCCCGCCTGCAGTACAGGCGCGAACACCTTTACCCAGCTTGACCGGCCGGATCGGCGGCGCGGAGGCTTCCGCAAGCTGTTCCCTGGCTTCATCTGAAACGTAGGGACAACTGTCAAGCTCTGCTTTGCCCGATGCCAGGTTCATGGCAAAGGCAAGACATGTGGGTTGGCCACACTCCTTGCAGTTGGTCTGCGGCAGGAGCTTGAAAATCTGAATTCCGGTTAAAGCCATTGTTATCTCCTTGTTATCTAAAAATATTTAAAAATTTTTTATATACAAACCCGAAAGCACCGATAAAAAGATTCATGCAGCCGGACGGCTGCATGAATCTTTTCCTGGCTTACATCAGCGATTCCATTTCCAGCGCGGGATGGCCTTTTTCCTCCAGGTACGGCCGGATTTCTTCTTCCGTGGTACCTACTGTCTCGTCCGCGATCATGTCATACAGATTCGGATAACCCAGTTTTTCGCCGCGCATATCGATGCGTTCCTTGAGCTCTTCTTTCAGCATCTTGGGCAGCCAGACGATCCGAAGAATACCGCCGTCGTCCAGATCGCCCGGGCCGTCACCCCGGATGAACTTGGCCTGGGTGATGTTGAACTTGGAGTGGCCCACGAATCCCGGGGACTTGGCGCCGCCGCCCATGACACCGGCCAGCGTGGTGAACTTCATACCGCAGGGGGTATCGCCGGTATATTCGCGGTTGACGCTCATAACGCCGTTAAGGCCCGGCAGCGTGGCCGCAATACATTCACAGCAACCGCAGGTGGTCATGGGGTCATGAACGATGGAGTAAAAGTTATAACTTTCAACCGCACCACGGGAGGCCTTGTAGACAAACTCATTGACACCCTTCCACTGTCCCAGCCGCGGATCCATGCATTCGCCCTTCTGAATAGGCTGGTTGGGGCCGGTGGGATTGATTTCGAAAGAAGCCTTGCAGTCCATCCAGTTGTAGGCACCACAAAGACCGGTACGCTCAGGAGAAACCGAGCAGACATGGTTCGGCGCAAAGGACTGGCACAGAGTACAGGAGTAATACGTATCCACGTCCTCGTCCGTCATCTTGTCGACCCGCTCATCCCGCTGCTTGTATTCGGCCCGGGCTCTTTCGGTCAATTTGTCCACATCGTCCTTATTGGTGTAAAGGGTGACCTGGACCTTGTCCAGAATCTTGCCGAAGTCCTGGTGCATCTTCGCGTGCAGCACAACACCGATATCCTTCAGGGTAAAACCTTTTTCAACGGCGCCTTTGCCCACGCGGACCCAGGAGATATCCCGCTGCCCGATGTGCATCACGCCCTGGATGTAATTGACCAGGTGGTGAATCTGTCGTTCCAGGATGGGCTCAAAATCATCCTGGAATTCACGGCCGGCTATCTGCACGTAAATACCCAGGGGCAGGGTATCGCCTTCGTTGAGATCGGGAATGTCCTTGCCCACGACTTCAACCTTGCCATCCTCGATTTCTTTCATATCCGCGGATTTGACGAGCTCTGTGCACTGGGTCTTGCCGCCGCCCATCTGGGAGTGCAGGTCTTTACCGCGTACCCGCTCACCTTCGTAGGCCGGACCGAATGAGCACGGAATGTCAATTTCGGAAACCGTAACCTTCAGGCCGCGGACTTCAACGGAGCGCTGTACCATTTCGTCGTGGGGCACGTTGGCCACAACATGTTCATAGGTACAGATACCCGTCGGCAGAATTTCGGGAATATCCGTATCCGCCAGTGTGGGGAAACCCCAGTTAACACAGCCGGCCGCGGCCACGCCCCATTCGGTGCCGACATCGCCGAGGGCGTTGACAAACGCAAAGATACGGTTCTTGTTGTACGTGAGAATTTTCTTGTAATCGCCGGGCTCAACGCCGCCGAAGGCCATGGCCGCGCGGTTGGCAAATCCCAGGGCAAAAACGGCCGATGAAATATCCGGCCCGAAGGGCACGATACGGGTGTTCCACCCGATCTGGACATCCGCTTCGAGCAGCTGATCAATCAGGGTGGTTCCGTTATGGTTGGCGGCACAGAAAATGTAGAGATTCCGTTTCTGGTAATCTTCCACGATCATCTTGGCGGTTTCCGGATCCGGGGCCGCACCGACCATAGCGGCAAAACCGGGAGCGGAACCGTCCACGAACTCGACGCCGCGCTTTCGCAGAATGATGTCATCCGCCGGACCGACCCATTTTTTGCCATTTTCAAGATCAGGATCTTCTTCCGGAAAATAAAAATCCGGCTCCCGGACGATTCGCAGGGCTTCCTTGATCTCGTATGCCAGAATCGCGGCCATCCCGGCATCCAGAAGGGGGCCGAGATAGGGCAGATGGTTCTTGCCTTTGATATGCGGCGGAAGCAGACCGCGCGCAAAAGCAAGCGGCGCTTTCATGTCTTCCAGTGTCTCCACCTTCATCCCCAGCAGTGAATAAATCACCGGCAGGTAATAGCCTGTATTCGGAAATTCAACTTTTGTATCCGCATTCATGGATTCAAGAGCCCTCTCCAGCTCTCCCTCCACCTGGGATACAACCTTATAGCCGCCCTGAATGGCAGCAAACGCAACTAACTTAGACATATCTTTCCTCCTTCGTTGAGGATTTTTTTCATGTAGTCAACAATCTGTCTCATCGACCCCTTATACTTCCAGCGCCTGCCTGTCGGCCATATCCATGAGCACCCGCTCTCTGGCCTTGTCAATACCAAGGGCTTTGCGTTTCTTGTCGATATGGGCAATCATCTTGTGTGCATGTTTGACCGGATCGACCTCTAGGTCCCACATGCCGCCGTACAGCTTCTCATAATCCTCGAAAATATGCTTCTGGAATTTAGGCGCACCGGAAACCGGCAGCGTAACGCCGAACACGGTGTATACACCCGACGCCACAAAATACTGACCGATGCTGATGGCTTTCTCACTCATCCATTCGGGGGCGCTTCCGGCAACCGGAACATCAGAGATATCATCGCCCAGACCGCCTGCTTTTACAACCTCGGTGGCAGCCAGAAGAATCCTGCTGTTGTCCACGCAGGAGCCCAGGTGCAGCACCGGCGGAATACCGACCGTCTCGCAGACTTCTGCCAGGCCCGGCCCGCAGTACACGCCTGCAGCTTCCGGAGTAAGCAGACCGTCCATGGCGCAGGCAATGCCGTTGCAGCCGGTGGTCAGCACGATCACGTCGTTTTTAATCAGTTCCTTGACAACGGCCAGATGGCCTTCGTTGTGACGGGTCCGTGCATTGTTGCAGCCAACCACGCCCGCGATACCCCGGATACGGCCGTTGATAATGTTGTCATTCAATGTATAGTAAGTGCCGCGGAATGACCCGCCCAGGTGGTATTCGATAGACTCAACACCGAAACCGGCAACCTGGGCCGATTTGTGGCGCGGAATCATGACATCGGCTTCTCTGTTGTTGAAATTGTCGATCGCCATCTTTACGATCTTCTTGGCGTCCTCGATGGCGTGATGCTCGTCAAATTCAATATGAATCACGTTATCCTGTTCCATCTTGGCGATGGGATGGGTGGTGATCAGCTTGGTGTGGAAACAGGCCGACACATTGGCCAGGTTCTGGAAAATGCACTGAATATCCACCACCATGGCATCACAGGCGCCGGTAATGATGGCCAACTCCTGCTGCAGGAATGTGGCTGCCGTGGGAATGCCGTGGCGTTCAAGTATTTCGTTGGCCGTACAGCAGATACCGCCGATCTGAATCCCCTTGGCGCCCTTTTCCTGGGCATATTTTTCCATTTCCTCGGATTGGGCCACCGCGACGATCATTTCGGACAATACCGGCTCATGGCCGTGCACGATAATGTTAACGTGGTCTTCCTTCATGATCCCGAGATTCGCCTCGGACTGAATCGGTGAAGGGGTTCCGAACACAATGTCCTGAAGGTCGGTGGCCAGCATGGAGCCGCCCCAACCGTCGGCCAGCGCCGCGCGTGTCCCTTGTTTCATCAAGTTACGGTAATCCTGATCAACGCCCATATGGGTGCGGTGCATGATCTCGACGATCTCCCGGTCGATATTCCGGGGAATAACCCCGTTTTTCTTCCATTTTTCATACAGCGGCGCCGGGGCGCGCTTGGCATAAAGCAGTTCGCCTTCGGATTTGCCCCATTCCGCCAGGGCTTTCTCAGCCGTTTCCAGGGCGACTTCATCGATATCCCGGTCTTTCATCTCACCGTCAGCTTCCACCTTGGTATCGACGTCCAGCGCTTCAGCCACGGCCAGCAGTTTCTCATAATCCTTGATCTGATAGTCGTGGGATTCCTTCCGCGCCACGGACATGAACACTTCCGCCACACAGCGGCCATGATCCGAATGCGCTGCTGCTCCGCCGGCGATCATGCGGATAAAGTTCCTGGCGGCAATGGTGTTTGCCGTGGCACCGCACAGGCCTTTACGCTCATCCTCGCCTTCGATACCGCTCTTGGGAAGTGGAAGACGGCAGGGCCCCATGGCGCAATTCTTACAACAGGTTCCCTGCTCACCGATACCGCAGGGTTTCATCTTTTCTGCTCTGTCAAAAACAGTTTCAACACCGAGCTCCTGTGCACGGGCAATCATCTGTTGTGTCGCAGGATCGATGGACGCCTTGACAGGATCGGCCAGCTTGGGCGCTTTGTCCTTCTTCGCTGCCGCAGCCTTTGCTTTTTTTTCTTCGTCTGCCATTAGAGGTTCCTCCTCATATTGAGTTTTTCTTTTGTTATCATTACGGCAATCCGCCGGTTGTATGGTCAGTCAGTCCGGCCAATGTCGAAGTCCTGGTTACCGTCTGTGCCAACGGGAAAGGTTGATGAGTATCTTATCCAGATCAGACTTGGTTTCATCCGTCGGTGTCTTCGGAATCGTGGACTTGGCAAGGGGTTCCCGTTTCTCGGCCATCTTTGCCCTCTCTTCAGCACGCTTCAGCCGCAATGCATTTTCTTCTTCTTCGCGTTTGGCGCGGGCTTCGGCCGCGGCTTTTTTCTTTGCCTCTTCCTCGGCCTTCTTTTTGGCTTCTGCATCGGCTTTTGCCTTGGCTTCTGCATCGGCCTTTGCCTTGGCATCGGCTTCGGCTTTGACCTTGGCATCGGCTTCCGCCTTGGCCTTGGCATCGGCATCGGCCTTTGCCTTAGCTTCGGCATCTACCGCCGGTGCGGCTTCTTCTTTGGCTTCGGCCGCCGGAGCCGCCTCTTCTTTCTTTGCCGCCGCTTTCTTGGGCGCGGCTTTCTTAGCCGCCGCTTTCTTGGGCGCGGCCTTTTTTGCTGCGGCCTTCTTGGGCGCGGCCTTTTTCTTTTCTTCCTCCGGTATGGTCAGATCCGGTTTCGGAGCCATGCCGGCGTAATCAATCTCGGCTTCATCCAGCAGCTTCTTGGCCCCTTCGATATCATCGGCCTTGCCGCCATCCACCAGCTTATCAATAAAACCGCGCACCATGCGAACCGCTTCGGGATGCCGCATAATCAGAACATCACTGCCCGCCATCAGGTAGGTAACCGCTCCAACGGCTTCCATGAGAATACCGCGGCGTTCGGGATCTCCGAGCTCCGGGGCTTCATCCACCGGCTGCTTGGCTTCCTTGGACTTCCATACTTCGTTGCCGAGATTGTTGATAATCGGCAGCTGGAGCTTGTCGTCACCCTGGGCCATGGCGGCCATGCGCAGCCGTTCCATTACCGAATAGCTGTATTCCATACCGTAACCCAGCCCGCCCGTGGTGGGGTCCACAATCACCTTGTCCAGGGACATACCAAGATTTTCCAGAAGGATATTGACCTGCTTGGCAAGGTTTACGTCGATGGGCGAAGAGGAGATTACCATGTGGCCGTATCCCATGGCCGCAGCGCCGATACCCTTGTGGTTTTTTTCTTCCACCGGGCCCAGGGCCAGCGTATAATCCTGGCAATCTTCGGCGATTTTCTTCATGACCTCTTCGTCTTTTTCCGGATTGGCAACGCCCCAGATAATAAGGGGGACATCGATGGCGTCGGCAACCTTCTTTACAGCCGCCACTGCGTCCTCGGGGCTGGCATCAGCGCCGTTGGGGTCGGTGCTCTTCATCTGAAGCACGATTATATCGGCCCCGTAGTCATCCACACATTTCTTTGCCCATGCGGCAGGATCGGATATAACGTCTTTGAAAGGCGCAATAACGGTTTCCGGCCAGTCGTCCGGCGTTGAATCCCAGATTTCCATAGCGACTCTGGGCCTGTTCGGCATTTCGCCTTCAAACAGATAAAAGGGATAACTTGTCTCTCCACCGACCTTTACGGACTTGTCGCCTTCACCGATGGTAATCTCTTTTATGCTGCCGGCATAAGATTCTTTTGTAATTTCGAAACCCACAGCTACCTCCTTATGAATAAAAATTCGTCTTCTCCAGGCTGTTATCACCATTCAGGCGATGACCGTTCAGCACATCCCCCGGCCGGCACAACAACCGTCCATAACCCGTTATCTCTCAAACACTTCCGTGCTAAAAAATACCATGTATTTACAACCAGTTAACAATAAAAAACCCGCACATACAAAATTAAAAAGACAAGTTTACACTTATCTTATTAGCATGTCAACAAATTTGATATCAGAAAAACCACCCCCAAAAACATGATGCAGAGGTAAGAATTTTTCTTAAAAACAGGCAAAACAAAGCAGAAAAAATCAGCATGGACAATCCGGTTTTGCCAGGCTTTTTCAGAAAACATCTTCGGCGCGAGTAAAACGGCTTCGCACAGAGCTTTCATCCCCCGCCTCAATCGAAATCGAAATTGGCATCTTTTGTCACGCTCCTTCCTGCAGCATCGCCATGGCTTCATCCGCCGTAATGCCGTCATGAACCACGGCGCAGGCGGCCTTCACAAAAAGAGACGGATTTGCATGTTGAAACGCATTGCGGCCGATGGACAACCCGCTTGCGCCCACCTTCATGGCGCCTTCGATCATCTCGAACATCTCCCTGTCCGTGGCCTTGCTGCCGCCGGCGATCAACACCGGCGCCGGGCAGCCAGCAACCACGTCGGCAAAGGAATCCGGATCACCGGTATAGTTGGTTTTGACAAAATCCGCCCCCATCTCTGCACCGATACGCGCGGCGATCTTCACGTTTTCCACGTCCTTTTCATCATCGATCTTGGGCCCCCGGGGATACATCATTGCGATGAGGGGCATGCCCCAGTAGTTGCACTCCACCACGATTTTTCCGAAATCGTGAAGCATCTCCGCCTCGTATTCATCCCCGATGTTGATATGAATGGACACGCCGTCCGCCCCCACCCGCAGGGCGTTTTCCACCGTATTGACGATCACCTTCTTGTTGGGTTTGGGCGAAAGCATGCTGGCGGCCGAAAGATGAAGGATAAGCCCCACATCCTTGCCGTAATTGCGATGACCGAACTTGGGCAGGCCCAGGTGACCGATCACGGCGTTGGCCCCGCCCTCGGCCACCGTATCCACCGCCTTTGACAGGTCAATGAGCCCGTCGATGGGACCGGCGGTGACGCCGTGGTCCATGGGGACGATAACGGTTTTACCGGTATTCCGGTTCATGATCCGCTCCATCCGTACTGCTTTTCCGCTGGTAAACATGATATCTCTCCTGAGTTAGTTAGTGCCCGTCCATAAATTGCTATTTGCCCGATTTCTGCGTCAGACTCAAATTGCATCCTCAAAATACGCTAAGCATTCCTACGGTTAAAATTTTCGCCTTCCTTGAACTCGACCAAAATATCTAATTTCTGGGCGGACACTAGTTATAAAAAGCTTTCAACCCCGCTGGGCGGAGTTCTTGCAGCAAAACATTCTTGATGATCTCGTAAAAAATCAATTTTGGGACGGCAAAGTAAAAAGTTCAAGTTCGAGGCGCGCAAAATCTCGAGGAATGGGGCGTACTTAGCCGTACGTGACATGACGAGAGATGCAGCGCAACAAAGAAATTGGTAACGTTCAAAAGTGTTGGCATGGACAAATTTTAACATGAGTCTTTTCTATTATAAGATTCCTTCAACGCCAGATTTATCTTTTCAATATCTGCCAAGTTCCTATTGGAATGGAAAC
>JAXHVL010000043.1:0-5008 GCA_034189225.1 Thermodesulfobacteriota bacterium | reverse complement strand
AAAGCTCGCGGTCTTTTGTTCTACAGACTTTTGCAACAGGCCGTGAATGTGCCATCAGTAACCTATAAAGAGATGGTAGCCCAAGGCCAAAATCAGGGTTAGCGAAGTGGATACCCCCTTTAAAAAATTTATGTCGTGCACCCGTGTGTTGCCTTTATCTTGACAATATTCCTGTTTCCCAATATGTTTTAGTATGAGACAGTTGAATGACATCTAGTTGCAAAAAGGGCCGGATTGATGCCAGGGGACTTCAACAAGGATAAGCGGATAGCATTCTGGCTTGACAGTTCTGAAAAGGACTTCAAGGCAATGCAGGATTTATATGTTAGCGGGAACAATCATTGGGCTCTGTTCATGGGCCATCTCGTCCTCGAAAAACTCTTAAAGGCTTTATTTGTCTTCAACACCGGCAATTACCCGCCTCTCATTCATGATCTGAGAGGAATAATGGAAAAAGCGGGAGAGTGTGAATTAGATGATGAAAAAATTGAACTTCTGGACAGTATAACAAGGTTTAATATCAGTGCCAGATACGATGATTATAAGCAGAGTTTTTATCATTTATGTACAGATGAATTTACTGAAACATGGATAAACCATATTAAAGCGCTACGGTTATGGATAAAGTCAATGCTATAAAATTATCCGCAAGGTATCTGCGGCGGGTCAAAGCGAATAACATCAAGTTCTCCGAAGCCTGGTTGTTTGGTTCTCATGTCAAAGGAAAACAAAATGAGGACAGTGATATTGACTTGGCCATTGTTCTTGAGGACAGTGAGCAGAAATCCTTTCAGACGGAGGTAAAGCTGATGGTTATTCGGAATAAAGAAGAAACTATTATTGAGCCCCACCCCTTCACCAAAGAAGAATTTGATATAAATATCCCCATTGTCAATCAAATCATCAACACCGGTGAAAAGATAATCGTTTAAGGGAATGTTCTTCTGAAAACCTTTTTTGTTTGTGCCCTCATACCGAGCCTGTGCTTATTCAAGGCCAATGTCTGTGGGGCTTCGACTGTGCCACTCGGGAAACAGATTCGGATTTTCCGGTTCCCACGCTGAGCGTGGGAACCACTGGTGCCCCATTCGTGTCGATTCGTGTGAATTCGTGGGCGTCACTGCCTTATTTGTAGCTGAAATACGGGCATGCCTGCCGAATACACTCCCGGTTCTTGCCCTGCTGGCGGCATTGCACGTCACCGTCGGCCTTTAATTCAACCGGTAGCAGGGTTTTTGAAAGTTCAGCCGCCGCCTTCAGCGCGGTAAAGGTTTCCCGCTGACAGCAGCGGGCCGCTTCATGCATGTTAATTTTTTGAATGACCGTATCGGTCACCCGCTGGACCATTTGCCGGGGTGTAGGGGCCAGAGGGGTGCTTTTCAGCATGATGCCGAAGGCAACGCCCACCCCCAGGGCCGCACCGCAGGCGCCCCAGACTGCACATACCCCGCCGGGAATGGCTTTGCCCCGGTCAATACCTGCCAGAATATCGCCCCCGGTCACTGCCCCGCCCAGGTTCCGGTAAACCGCCAGGATAATGCCGGGAACGGCAAAGTGGTGTTCCGGTCCGTTGACCGGAAAACACGGGTGGGATCGCAGCCGGTTCAGCAGATCGATCATGTCCGCAGCATCGGTGTGGGTGCAGATGTGCTTGACGATGTCGCTCATGTCCCGGCTGTGGCAGGCATCGCAAACAAAATGGCCGGCCTCGCACACCGCGTTGGCCGTCTGAACCCGGCCGCACAGGGCGCAGGGTTCCGGCCGGTCCTGCTTCAGGTATTGCAGCGGCTTGCCGCAGACCATGCAGTCGGCCATGACTTTACCCGACTGGGCGGGGGCCGGAGGGGCCTCCGTTAGTATGGAAATGCCGTTGCCAGGAGGTGGCGGGGGCACAGGCGGCTGGCCGCACCCGCACTCGTTCGGTTCTTCCGGCGGCGCACTGCAATCGCAGGCCTTGCTGGCCGCTGCCGTCGGGGCACAGCAGGTGTTTTCCATCGTCATGTTATCGACCCCGCCGTGGGCGTCCAGGGTAAATATGGCCGGGTCGTTATTCGCCGGATAGGACCAGTTGACATTCAGGGGTTCTCCCCGCGTCAGCACCTGGCCGCTGTCCATGACCACGGCGGCATAGGGACCGGGGTAGACAACCGGCCTGGCTGCGTCCGTGGCTGGCGGTTTGAAAGCGGTGTACGTCACAGAATAGAAGCGATATGCCCGTACCTCCCGGTAGAAAAACCGTTTCACGATCCGTGTCTGGTGAAATCCCGCGGCTTCCAGAATCGCCATGAGGTGCGGCTGGACCAGGGCGCCAGCGATGCATTCGCCGCGCAGGGTGGCGTCGTTCTGGATGGATGGCGGACAAGGGCTGTCCGTGACCACGTCGGAAATAAATATCCGGCCGCCGGGCTTGAGCACCCGGAATATTTCGGCAAAGGTCTGCCGTTTGTCCTCGGACAGGTTGATCACGCAATTGGAGATGATCACATCCACCGTGTTGTCGTCCACGGGAATGGCTTCCAGGAGGCCTTTTTTAAAGGTTACGTTGCAATACCCCAGGTTGTCGGCCACCGCATCCAGGGACTGGCTGGCCCTCGTGAGCATGTGATCCAGCATGTCCAGGCCGATGACCTGTCCGTCCGGTCCTGTTTTCCGGGCCGCAATAAAGCATTCCACGCCCGCGCCCGCGCCCAGATCCATGACCACCTCGCCGGGCGCGATACCGGCATCCAGCACGGGACTGCCGCAGCCGTATGACCTTACCCTGCCGTCAACCGGAATGTGCGAAAGCTCGGATTCCGGGTAGCAGACCGGATTGATGATGTCCGGGTTATCCGTTTCATCGGCAATGGTATAGAAATCGCCCACCACCTGGCGGGTGCCGGCAAAGGTCAGCACGCAGTTGGAATGGGTCAGGGCCACGCCCTGGCCGTCGTGGTGGCATTGCATGAGCTTTTCCCCCATTTTTCGCCGCAGCCGGGGGGCATCTGTTAGGGCACTATCCGGGACAGGTTCCGCGGATTTCGCCATCAGCCACAACGCCATGGCCCGGTAAAGCGACATGTAAGGGTCATGGCCCACGAAAGCCCCGCCCGCGTAGTAGCTTTGATCAATATCGCCGCCGCCGATAATGAACCGGAGCGGGTCCTTCTCGGACTGTTCGTCCGCCAGCAGGGACAGCCCGCGAAGGGCCTTCAGAACGGCGCTTTCCCGCCAGATATATTCCAGGTCCTGTTTACCGGTGATTTCTCCGCATATCAGCCCGGATTGACCGATCAGGGCAGGGGTGGGGTACACGGCGCCATCCGGTCCGATGGCCAGCGAGGTCCACCCCGCATTGCTCAGGTCATGGCGGGTGCCGGGGGTGGCAAATACCCGGGCCGCCATGTTTTGAATGTTATCAATGGTTATGTTCCGGGCTTCGGCCTTTTCATGGCAGCGGATAAGGCTGGCGAACAGCGCGTTCCACGTCACGAAATCCGCGGCTTTGGCCTTGCCGGTGATCAGCAGCCACATGTAATGGACACCGGAAAACCCGTAATGCGCGGCCAGGTCCACCATATCCGGCATCTGGTGAAAATTGGCCGCATGAACGGCCATGGCCAGGGTTACAGGCGGTGTAACGGTCGGGCCATGGCCCTTTATCGCATCAAAAACGGTCCTCAGTTTTTCGTACGTGCCCTTTCCCCGCAGATGATCATTGGTTCCGCCGATGCCGTCCACGCTGATCTGCAGAAACAGGCGGTTAGCGGGCAGGGTCTGGAAAAAGTCGAGTTGCTCGGGTATAAGGATGCCGTTGGTCAGGATCACCAGGCGGGTGTCGGGCCGGTCTTCCAGTATCATCCGGCATATGGCCTGAAAATCCGGATGCACCAGGGGCTCGCCGCCGGTGAGATAAAACGTGCGGGCGCCGAGGTCGCAGGCATCGGCCACAATGGTGGCAACCGTTTCCAGAGGCAGGGTGGCTTTTGTTTTGTCCGAGCACGCAAACAGGCAGTGGCGGCAGGACAGATTGCACCGGTCTGTGATATGCAGCCAGCATTCTTCGAGTGCATCAAGGCAAAGCACGTCTGCACGGCCCGTGTACGGCTGAACCGGCGGTGATGTCAGAAGAGAGAGAAACCGGCGGGTTCCCCAGTGTTCCATGATTCCCGGCACCGCTCCGCCGGTGCCATCAGGTTCATCGGCAGAAAGGGCCTGCATCAATGCATCCCCGGCTGTATTGGGAATCACCCAGTCCGGTATGTCCGGCCGGACGTACACAGGTGTGCCGGCGTGTTCCAGTCGTATCCAGTGGTCGTGTTCATGCAATTGTTCCTTGTAAATCATCAGAATCGGTCTTTCCGGTCTTCAATTATGGCTCCACTAAGTGATTTGCCTTTGATTGCCACCAATTCTTCTTCAAAATTCGGCCAATTGATCTCCCTAGCATCATTCGCCGGGATAATTCTGGCCACAGGCCTGCCCCGTTTGGTGACGATAAACTCTTCGCCGGCAGCCACATGCCTTAAAACATCAGCGAAGTTTTTTTGAACAGTACCTGCTGTGACGGTTTTCATACGAACACCCCTGGATTTTAGCGCATATTCTCTGATACTTGCGTATAAGTTCCCAACCTCGAGGTTGAAATTTTGGTTAAGCCATTATCCTTAATGTCCTTCATAGTAAGAAAAGCCCGCTTCCAAGGAACCCAATCTGCCCATTTTGTTGTAAACTAGTCAATTTTATTCGATTTTTCAGTTTGTTGCCAAATTCTTCAGTTTGCCGGAACAACTGAACAGCAACACGTGCCTCGCCCCTTGCAGCGCAGCCGAGCAGGGGCGGTTTTTTCGGAAGACGCGGGCAGATTGTCTGAGCAGACGAGGCTTAACGCATCTGCACAAAAGGACAGGCGAGTTTCTGCCAGCGCCGAAAAAACCGTTCCTGCGAGGGAAGCCGAAGGCCAAGCTGCGGGGCGCCCTTTCTTTTGCATACTTTTCTTTGGGCGAGCAAAGAAAAGTATGAAAGAAAA
>JAXHVL010000042.1:0-33229 GCA_034189225.1 Thermodesulfobacteriota bacterium | reverse complement strand
GATTCGTATTCAAGGCGCATCAAAGGGAGCATATCAGGATATATGACCTTTGATGCAACAAAGAATACGGGTCAAAAGACAAGCAAGGCGGGTATATTCGTTTTTTCCGCTTCCCTAAAACCAAAGCATCTTTTTTAACCACGGAATACACGGAAGAGCACGGAAGGAACCATCTTGCTCCCTTTTTCCGTGCCTTTCCGTGTATTCCGTGGTTAATCAAACGGCAGTCGATTACGATCACGAAAAGGTAGAAGTGGCGAAGCAATCTTTCGATCCCGCCATAATACGTTACTTCCTGCAAAAACACCACGGCGGGGTTGGAAGCTTTTTACAAAGCCGTCAAAGAAAAGTATGATTAAGTTCCTTAGAAGTCCGATATCAGCACGGTGGGAGGCCTACGATGGGTCTTCTGCCGCATCCAATACGCTTCGGACCAGCTGCGCCATATCCGATTTAACCACCGGCTTCATGAGAAAGCCCCTGATCCCTATCTCTGCCGCTTTTCTCTGGTTGATCCGTTCACTGAAGCCGGTGCAGATAATAATAGGAATGTCAGGTCGGATGGTGATCAGCTCCCGGGCCAGACGGTCGCCGGTCATGTTCGGCATGGTCATGTCCGAAAGCACCAGGTCGAACAGTGCCGGGGCCTCCCGAAACGCCTCCAGCGCATCAATGCTGCTGGTGAACGCCGTTACCGTGTAGCCCATGCGCTCGAGCATTTTCTTTTCAAGCCGCATGACCGCTTCCTCATCATCAACTAACAGAACCCGTTCCGTACCGATGGCCAGGTTTTCGGGCTTATCCTTGATGGGGTCGGTCTCTTCATGTTTTTCAATCAGCGGCAGGTAAACATTGAACGTGGTCCCCTGTCCCATCTCGCTGTATACGTTGACATTGCCGCCAAGCGCTTTCACGATGCCATACACAACGGCAAGCCCGAGGCCGGTCCCCTTGCCATGCCCTTTGGTGGTAAAATACGGATCAAATATCTTCTCCATGATGGCTGGCTGGATGCCGCATCCCGTATCCGCCACGGAGAGCATGGCATATCGTCCCGGTTGCATCTCCATGTCCGCCAACATGGCCTTGTCCAGTTCTACATCTTTGAGGTGTATGAATATTGAACCGCCGTCCTCCCCGAGGGCATGGTAGGCGTTGGTGACCAGGTTCATGGCGATCTGGTGAAGCTGTGCGGGATCCGCCATGACCAGCCCACAGTCCTTTTGAATATCATGGCCAATCTCGATATCCGCCGGAATCGTTGCCCGGCAAAGCTTGAGGACCTCTTTCAATATCTGCTGCACTCGAATCGGTATCTGTTGGGGGGCCGACTGGCGGCTGAAAGCAAGAATCTGCTGAACAAGATCGCCGGCCCTTTGGGCGGATTTCAGTATTTCAGCTGCATTTTCGCGCTCCACGCTGCCCGCGGGCAGATCATCAATCAGCAACTCGGCAAGGCCGATTATGGGAAACAGGATATTGTTGAAATCATGTGCAATGCCGCCGGCAAGATTGCCGATGGCTTCCATTTTCTGGGCCTGCTGAAGGTGGGCTTCCAGTTGTTTTTTGTCTGTAATGTCTTCACCCGAGCTGAGGGTGCCGACAATCTGGCCGTGATCGTCGAAAATATACGTATTATGCCAGGCAATAATTTTTTCCAGGCCGCTTTTTGAAACCACCCGGTTTTCAAAATACTCCACGGGTTGAAGATCGCCTGCCATCAATTGGTTAAAAACGCCGCGAACTTCGGTATTGATGGCCGGGGGAATAAAATTATCAAACCAGTTATAGCCAATGATATCCTTTTCAGCGCACTCCAGAATCTTGCAGGCCTTCTGATTGGCAAGGGTGACATTCCCATCGGCATCAAGACCAATGAACATAACCCCGGCAAGATTGAGGTAGCGTTCGGCTCTTTCCTTCTGTTGAATGATTTCCCGTTCCGCTTTTTTCCTTTCCGTGATGTCCGTGGCGATGCCACACATGGCATAGGCCTTGCCATCCAGATCGCGCAGCGGAAACTTGGTTGATATGACTATATGGATCCCATCCCCATAGGGAACCTGTTCCTCAATATTTTGCGGTTGACTTGATTGTAATACCTCGAAATCATTTCTCCGGAACTGGTCCGCCAATTCAGGGGGAAAAATATCAAAGTCCGTCAGACCCTGGATATTGTCATTCGTAATGTCATGTTTATTTTCAAACCTTTTGTTAATGAACAAATATTTGCCATTCATATCTTTGATGAAAATAACAACGCTGGCGTTATCCATAATGCTGCGATATTTTGCTTCACTTGCCCTGAGTTCTTCCTCCGCCTGCTGACGGTCGATGAGGTTTCTGGCCAGGATAAATGCCAGCAGGAGGGCAATCACCAGCGCAGCTCCCAGAATACCGAATGTGAAATAAAGCGTCTTCTGGTACGTACGGCGGATTTTGTTTTGGGATGCCTTTTCCACGACCTGCCCGTGCGATCGAAGCCGGTGCACCATAGCCTCATGCAGGCGCTTTGATTCCTGATTGATACGTTTCTGGGCGGTCCTGCGCCTGAAGTCATAATGCAGAGCAATGATCTCCTCATAGGTATCAAAATACCCATCAACGAGGGATTTTTCGATGCCTTCGTTGATCAGTGCCGCTTTGAACCGCTTTTCCTCGCTTTGAAACTGTTCTTGAAAAGCATCCATCTGGTCGGGATCCATGGTGCCCAGAATTCTGAAAACAAGCAACCGCGTGCTGGCCAGGCGATTTGCATAATCTTTTATCTGCAGCTGGTGGGTATAGGCTTCCTGCTGCGTTTCCAGGAGGGACCGGATATTGTGATAGGCCACCAGGCCCTGAATAAACAGGAGAATGATGATGAGTAAAAAGGAAAGAATCAGGCGTGTTTGAATTGTTTTCATATCATGCCGCTCCCGGCCGGACTTCATGGTAAAATAACTTCACCGCATGCCTTCTCGTTCCTGCGCAGAAGCAAGGGAACGGGGAAAATTTAACGCTCGCAAAGACGCAGAGATCGCAGAAAATTAAAAGAACAACCTTGACGATCCTGGCGGCTTGGCGAGAGAGAAGCTGTCCGAAGCGCGAATAATCAAATCCTAGTACAGCAAGACAACGGCAAGAAACACCCCCCCCGCAAGTTACTTGCTGCAAAAATACCGCAAAGCGGGATAACCCCCTTCCAAGGAACTTAATCTGCCAATTTATTGTAAACATATCATTTTATTCAATTTTTCAGTTTATTGCCAGATTTTTCAGTTTGCCGAAACAACTGAACAGCAACACGTGCCTCGCCCCTTGCAGCGTAGCCGAGCAGGGACGGTTTTTTCGGAAGACGCGGGCAGACTGTCTGAGCAGACGAGGCTTAACGCATCTGTACAAAAGGACAGGCGAGTTTCTGCCCGCGCCGAAAAAACCGTTCCTGCGAGGGTAGCCGGAGGCCCCAGAATATCAAATAGACGCGGGGCGCCCTTTCTTTTGCATACTTTTCTTTGACGGCTTCGTAAAAAGTCCAATATCTGTGTTGCGCTGCATCCCTCGTCACTGCGGCGTACGCCAAGTACGCCTCATTCCTCGGGATTGATAGGGCTGCGCCGTATCTTGAACTTTTTACTTTGCCGTCCTAAATCCGACTTTTTACGGGACTATCTTCTTTGGGCGAGCAAAGAAAAGCATGAAAGAAAAATTGGTTGTTTAAAGCAATTACGGTAAAAAAGGTCAATCCAGGCACGCGTTACTTTTTGCGAAAACGCCGCACGAGGCGCTGGAACCTTTTTACGAAGCCATAAGCACATGACAAATCCACTGGTTGTCGAACACATCCGCCGGCACAAAGTTTTTCTGAAGCATGTCATTTCTTTCAAGAAACCCTTTTAATGCCTGTAAATAACCGAAAAGGCCGCCGGCATTCCGATTCCGTTCATACAACGTGTCGGCATAGTGAATCGCCACATTCTTCAGCATGGCCGAGATCTCTTCATCGGTGAGGTCCGCCTTTGTCCTGAACGTCTTTTCCCGGAGTATTTGAAAATATGCTTCCCGGTTGGCCGGGTCTTTCAGCCAGCGTACCGCCTTGATCCATCCCCTCAGTATATTATGGATATCTTCATCCGGTATGCGGCCGATAACCTGCCGGTACCCCCACATGCACTCTGGAATACATCCCCGGAAATCAGCTGACGTGGCCAGGACTTCGCCGTTGCCATGCCGCACTGCCTCATTGGCCCATGGTTCATAATTCACGATGGCGGGCAACCGGCCGGCAATAAACTGGGCGCTGAGATCATATGAATTAACCTCCACGATCCGGAAATCCGACAATTGCAAGTTTACCTGCTGTAAATATCGATCCAGGAAAAAGAGGCACGAGGGCTGCTTGAGAAACACTCCGAGAACATCATTTTTATGATTCTTCAGGCAGTCCCCCTCGCGTACAATAATTTTATCGCCCCCGTGGGACCAGTTGGTTTCTGCAATGGCCACCACCGGTTCGCCCTTCATGTAAATGCCGACCAGGGAACCGACCATGTCCATGGCAAGATCGATTTTCTTCGCCTTGATGGCCTCGAGAATCACGATGGGGTCATCATAGTCAACCACCGCCACATCAACGCCCAGACCATCCCAGAACCCGTTTGCCGCGGCCACATGCAGCGGCGACCACCCGATCCAGGCCACAGTTGCGATCCGGTACGACCGGCATTCGGCCCCCTGGGTGAACGCAAAAATTATACAGAGTATAAAAAATGATTGCCTGAAAAAAAACCGCACACTGACCCCCATCCGGCATTAAAGATGTCGCCGAAATTGTATTACATGGGTTTGGCAAGAAAAGCAATTGAATGAAAAGCAGAAAAAAGCATTAATTCAATTTAATTATACGCTGTCATCCCCAGCCGGTCAACACAATTCAATCAAAACCCTGGAAACGTTCGGCTCAGCTGAGGCGGGGCAGGCGTATCCGGATTTCGCCGGCATGATTGGCAATGATCATTTGCGGAAATTCCCACCGATGGTTGAGCGGCTGGATCGCAGTGGCCCCGCTGGCTGGCTCATTGGCCGGCACAAGGCAGAATGCCGCGTTTTCCAGGGCAACGGTCGCGTCATTCACTGATACCGTGTCACCCGGTTCAAGTGGGAAACCGTGAAACACCAGGGCCATTTCCGAAAACCGGGAAGTAAATTGCCCTGCAACCGGACCAAAGGTGATCGTATCCCTCTCCATTGTCACGGTCCGCTCATAAAAATCGCCGGATTTGCAGGCATCGGTGACGCCGTCGTCTTCATAGTACACATACGTGCTTTGATTTCCCCCCAGGTAAAAATGAAACGCCAGCGGCCCGTCCGGTGGTTCACCCGTATGGGCGCAGGGTTCCTGTATGGGGATGATGGCCCCGGCCCTTGCAAATACCGGCAGCCGGTCCAGCGGGGCCTCCGCATAGATCTCCGCCGGCCCGGATGTAGTGCAATCCGAATACAGATCATACCACTGCCCCGGCGGCAGGTAGACCCGGGCGATGGATTGATCGCTTCGCACCGGCGCCACCAGCAGCCAGGGGCCAAACAGGTATTGATTCTGGTAGTCGGGTGCATAGATCAAGGGGTCATGCGGATAGGGAATGACAAGGCTTCGGGCCACGGGCATGCCCGTACGGCTGGTTTCATAAAACGCGCTGTAAATATAGGGCAGCAGGCGGTAGCGCAGCTTAATGTAATTCCGGGCCGTCATCTCCGCGGTCTCGCCAAAGGACCAGGGTTCAGCGCTGCGGCTGTCCACCATGGAATGGCCGCGAAACAGAGGCGAAAAAGCGCCCAGGCTGACCCATCGGGCAAACAGGGCGGCGGAAGGTTCTCCGGCAAAACCGCCCGTATCAAACCCCGCAAATCCAACGCCGGACAGCCCCAGGCTGTTCACCAGGCGGACGCCGCACAGCATGTGATCATCCTCGGCGCGGTTGTCACCCGTCCATACGGCCGAATACCGCTGAAGGCCCGCAAAACCGGAGCGGGTCAGCACAAAGGGCCGCCTTCTTTCCATCCACTCTTTTACCCCTTCATAGGTGCTTCTGGCCATCTGCATGCCGTAAATATTGTGCGCCGCCTTATAGGTCATCTTTTCGCCGTCGCCGTCAAATTCTATCAGGTCGGGAATATTCTGACCCCATGCGGAGGGCTCGTTCATATCGTTCCAGAACCCCGACACGCCGGTTTCCACAATATCCCAAAGCAGCCCGCCCCACCATTCTCTGGTCTCCGGCCTTGTAAAATCGGGGAAATGGCAGAGCCCCGGCCACACTTCCGCGGCATAATCCTCCCCGTCCGGGTATTTGACGAACACATCGGCCTTTCTGCCCGCGTCATATACGGGATACCCCTTCTCAACCTTGATGCCCGGGTCCAGGATGACGGCCGTATGAAATCCCCTTTCCGCCAGGTCCCTTAACAGCCGCGGCGGGTCCGGGAACCGATGAGAATCCCATGTAAACACCTTAAAGCCATCCATGTAATGTATGTCCAGGTAGATGACATCCGCCGGAATATCCTTTTGCCGGAACGACTCGGCCACGGCAAGCACCTCGTGATCCGGATAATAGCTGTACCGGCTCTGCTGATATCCCAGGCTCCACAGCGGCGGCAGGGGCATGCGACCGGTCAGCTCCGTGTATTGCCGGATGATCCCGGCCACGTCATCCGCATGAATAAAATAATAATCCATGGTGCCGCTTTCGGCGGAAAAACTGGCGAACCGGTTGTTGGACGCGCCGAAGTTGAACCGGGTTTTATGGGTATTGTCCAGAAAAATGCCGTACAAGTGACCACCTTGAATGCCGATATAAAACGGAATGCTCACATACAGCGGATCCGCGTCCACAGTATAGGCAAACCAGTCGGTGTTCCAGTTCACGCAGGCCGACCCGGCCCGGTCCAGGTTCCCGGTTTTTTCCCCCATGCCAACGAATCGCTCGCCCGGTTGCAAGGTTTTATAGGTGGTGACCTCGTCCCCGATCCAGGAGGTGCCGAACGCCGGGTCATCCGCATTCAAAAGGACGTCCGATGGTGTATAAAAACGAATGCGGAACGGGTTTTTGGTCATTTCAACCCTGAGCGTTGATGTCTGAAGGGTCAACCGGCGGCGCGTATCTTTAACGGAAAAAGCAGTCTCCCCGGGCGAACCGCACACCGCATATGCCCCACGGTTCAAGGCCTTTTCCGTTCTACCGATATGCACCCGGCAGACGCCTTCGGCCCATATGCAGACATCTGCCACGCCGTTTTCCAGAAAAATACGGCATCCATTGTCCAGGGGCTGATGGGCGCGGTAATTGCACAGCGGTTCATTCAGACGGTTATTCATTGTTTCCCTCCAGGCGTTTATTTCTGCGGCAGTGCCGGCCGCCATTGTGGGCATTGCAGGTTGAAATCATTTCGAGCGGGAAGCATCATTAACAAGTGTCCGTCCAGAAATTAGGTATTTTGGTCGAGTTCAAGGAAGGCGAAAATTTTAACCGGAGGAATACTTTGCGTATTTTGAGGATTAAAATTTGAGCCTGACGCAGAAATCGGGCAAAATAGCAATTTATGGATGGGCACTAACAACAATTTCAATGCCATTATACGTCCCTCCCCGCGGCCCTGTCAATTGCGGGCATGAATCTGCGGCAGGGGCTTGACGGCCTTCTAAAAAGCCCAGATATCTGCGTTGCGATACATCGCCGTCCCAAAGTAATTGCCAAGGAACTTAATCTGCCAATTTGAGGAGGCTTACCGCATATGCACAAAAGGTCAGGCGAGTTTCTGCCCGCGCCGAAAAAACCGTTCCTGCGAGGGAAGCCGGAGGCCCCAGAATATCAAATAGACGCGGGGCGCCCTTTCTTTTGCATACTTTTCTTTGGGCGAGCAAAGAAAAGTATGAAAGAAAAATGAATCATTTAGCACAAATAGCGGTAAAAAACAAAGCCTCGCGCAAATTACTTCCTGCAACCCCGCCGCGGCGGGGTTGGAAGCTTTTTACGAGACCATCAGCTATTTGACAACCAGCGTTTTTTTCGATAAAATAAATTAATCTGTTTTTCTTTTGCATTTCCCTTAACAACATTTTCCATTATCATTCCCGCTTTCAGGCGGAATACTGTGACATGACAAACTGGCAACGGGTGATTCATATTATCGGCTTTAACCTCACGCATAACACAGGAAAATGCCTTTGGCGCACTGTTGTTGCATGCATTCTCGTGACGACCGTCCTGGCTGCCGGCATGCCTGCTTTCGCGGAATCCACAAAAAGCCCCTGCGGCGGCAATCCGGTCCGGTCCGCCGCCGAGATTAATTATCCGCCCTTCTGCATGCAGGATGCCGACGGCCGGGCCACCGGCTTTTCCGTTGAACTGCTTCGGGCCGCCCTCAGGGCCATGGATTGCCATGTCATGTTCCGCACCGGACAATGGACGAATGTAAAAAAATGGCTTGCACGGGGGGATGTGCAGGTGCTGCCGCTGGTGGGACGGACGCCCGAGCGGGATCCGGTTTTCGACTTCACCTTTCCCTATATGTCCCTGCACGGCGCCATCGTGGTCCGCAAGACCACCACCGGCATTCATGATCTTGACGATCTCACCGGCCGTCAGGTGGCGGTCATGAAAGGGGACAATGCCGAGGAATTTCTCAGGCGCAAAGACCGGGACATCACCATCAAGGCCACCACCACCTTTGAAGCGACCCTGCGGCAGCTTTCCGAAGGCCGCCACGACGCCGTGGTCATTCAACGGATTGTCGCCCTGCGGCTTCTGCGGGAAACCGGCATAAAGAACCTGAAAATTATTAACAAGCCACTGAACGAGTTCCGTCAGGATTTCTGCTTCGCCGTTCGGGAAGGCGACAGCGACATGCTGGCCCTGCTCAACGAAGGCCTGTCCCTGATCATGGCGGACGGCACCTTCCGGCATCTGCGCGCCAAATGGTTCGCCACCCTGGATCTGCCGACCCACAGCCGCATTGTCATCGGCGGGGACCGCAACTATCCGCCATACGAATTTCTGGATGAAAACGGCCGGCCCACGGGGTATAACGTGGATCTCACCCGGGCCATCGCCGAAAAAACCGGCATGGACATCGACATCCGGCTGGACGACTGGGCTGAAATAAGAAAAGGACTGGCAAACGGGGATATCGATGCCATCCACGGAATGTTCTATTCCGTGGAGCGAGACCTTGAATTCAACTTCAGCCCGCCCCATACCGTGATCGACCACATAGCCGTGGTGGCAAAAGACACGGCCCCGCCCCCGGAAACCATCTCTCAGCTCCGAGGTCTTGATATCGTCGTGATGCAGGGCGATATCATGCACGATTTCGCCCGGGACAATGACCTGGTCCCGGTCACAGCGGTGGCCTCCCAGGAAGAGGCACTGCGGCAGGTGGCAGAGGGGGAACACGACTGTGCACTGGTGGCCAGGATCCCCGCTCTTTACTGGATCAAAAAACACGGGTGGAAGAATCTGGCCGCAGGCCACCACCCTTTCCTCTCGGCGGAATACTGTTACGCGGTTCCCAAAAACCGCAAGGCCCTGCTCGCCCGCCTCAGCGAGGGCCTGAAAACGCTGGAAGAAACCGGTGAGTACCGGGAGATCCATAAAAAATGGCTGGGGGTTTACAAAAAAACCCCTCCCGGGATTAAAAAAATCCTTCGCTACACCGCCATGATCCTCATTCCGATACTCCTGCTGCTGGTTTTCGTTCTGTTTCGCTCCCGGTCCCTGGGCCAGCAGGCCGCCCGGAAAACGGAAGAGCTGCAGCACAGTCATGAATTTCAGCGCGCCATGATCGCCTGTTCACCGGTGGCCCTTTACAGCGTCGACTTTGAGGGACGGGTGCTTTCCTGGAACGCCTCGGCCGAAAGAATCTTCGGGTGGAAAACCGAAGAGGTGATCGGCCGGCCCATTCCCATCGTGACGGACGATAAAACAAAAGAATATGCCGAGCTACGCAGCCGCATGATGAACGGCGAAGAAGGGCTGCACACAGAGGTGGACCGGCAGAAAAAGGACGGCACCCGGTTTACCGGAAGCCTTTCCACAGCGCCCATCCGCAATTCCAGGGGGGAGGTTATCGCCATCATGGGGGCCATGGAAGACATCACCGAACGCATCGAACGGGAAAAAACCCATCGCCAACTTCAGGAGCAACTGACCCAGGCCCAGAGGATGGAATCCGTGGGCCGGCTGGCCGGCGGCGTGGCCCATGATTACAACAATATGCTCAGCCTGATCATCGGGTACGCGGAAATGGCCCTGGAAAAAGTCACGGCAGACGACCCTTTGCATGAGGATCTTGAAGAAATCCTCACCGCCGCGGAACGGTCCACGGACATCACCCGGCAGCTGCTGGCCTTTGCCCGAAAGCAGACCATCGCCCCCAGGGTGCTGGACATGAACGAAACCGTGGAAAGCATGCTGAAGATGCTGCGGCGGCTGATCGGCGAAGACATCGATCTGGCCTGGCTGCCGGGCACCGACACCTGGCCGGTAAAAATCGACCCGGCCCAGGTGGACCAGATTCTGGCCAATCTATGCGTAAACGCCCGGGATGCCATCAGCGGTGTGGGCAAAATCACCATCGAAACCAGCAATGTGCATTTTAATGAAGAATATTGTGCCGATCACGCGGGGTTTGTTCCCGGTGACTTCGTATCGCTCGCCGTCAGTGATAACGGCGAGGGCATGAATGCGCAGGCCGTGGACAAAATCTTTGAACCGTTTTTTACCACCAAGGGGGTGGGCCAGGGGACCGGCCTGGGACTTGCCACTGTCTACGGCATCGTCAAGCAGAACGATGGCTTCATCAATGTCTACAGCGAGCCGGGCAAAGGCACCACCTTCAGAATTTACCTGCCGAAACAGGCGGCGGCAACACAAGCCGTCCAATCCGAAAGCACGGAGTCGATTGCCCGCAGCCGCGGCGAAACCGTGCTGCTGGTTGAAGACGAAACCCCCATTCTCGCCCTCGGCCAGAAAATGCTGGAAAGCCTGGACTATACCGTTATTGTGGCCCAGACCCCGACGGCGGCCATCGACCGGGCCAGGGAATGCGACACCATCGACCTGCTGATCACCGACGTCATCATGCCGGAAATGAACGGCCGGGAACTGGCCGGCCACTTACAGCCACTGCATCCCCATTTAAGGGTTCTTTTCATGTCCGGCTACACCGCCAGCGTTATTGCCCACCACGGCGTCCTGGACGACGATGTCCACTTCCTTCAAAAACCCTTTTCCAAGCGTGACCTGGCCCTCAAAGTCAGGGACGCGCTGGATGCGCCCACGGCTTAAGGGTCCGCCCCCCTTGATGGTCTCGTAAAAAGTTCAAGAGACGGCGTGTCAATCTTACTCTCGAAGAATGATCTGTAGGGGCGAACCTTGTGTTCGCCCTCTGATCGGGCGAACACAAGGTTCACCCCTACACCCTACGTGACATAACGAGAGATACATCGCTTTGCTGCTATTGGGCTTCCAAGGAACTTCATCTGCCAATTTAATGGCGGTAAAAAAGATACACCAGGCGACCTGAAGGTCGCCCCTACATGGCCGAGGCAAATCCCCGTATCATGGGGCATTAAACGACCATGGCGCAACAAGGCCACCCTCATCATCCGCAACACCGCCGGATTCAAACGCATCAGGCAACTGCAACTGATGGACTGGTGTTCATAAAGATTTCTGCCTTGCCAGCCCCCGCCACCCGAAAAAAAAGCCGAAAATGCCGAAAAGCATCGCAAGGCCGGCAATGACTTTTGCGCCCCTGGACAGGCCGCCGGCATGGGACGCGGCATTGTTCTGCGTCCCGGCAATGCGGCCCTGCTCCACGGTTGTTTTCAGGTTCAGCTGGTGGCCCATGCCGTCGTTGACAGTGACCCGCCAGTTGCCCGGCTGATCCGGCAGAAAAAAAAACCGGCCGTTTCTGTCGGTGCGGCCGGCCTGAAAGGCCAGGTCCTCATCCTGATAAAACACCTCCACCGCCGCGTAGGCCATGGACTCACCGTCGTCGTACCGGGCATTGACCCGGATGCCGGTGTCTTCGGTTATTTCCCCGTCAACGCCGTGCGCCCAGGCGCGCCCCTCGATGATGACACCGGCAACTGCCAGCAATATCAATAACTGCCATATTTTCATTGTCTGCTCCATAATCATTGCCCCTCATCGGTTCCCACGCAGGAGCGTGGGAACCAGAGGGGGAAGATCCTTTTCAGCCACAGACCACACAGACACACACAGACGACGGCTTACCGTTAAAAGCCTGTCTGCCTGTATGTGTTCGTCTGTGGGCGTCCGTGTACGTCCGTGGCGATTCAACAAGAGCGGCGGCGCCCCCGGTGCCGCACAAAATAACGGTAGGCCAGCACGCCGATGCCGATGGTGGCCAGCCCGAACAAAGAGGCCAGGGGCCGGCTCTTGATGGAAAACACGATTATCCAGGCGTTTCCCAGAATAAAAAGCAGCGGGGTGAGCGGGTAGCCGAATGTCTGATATCCGCTCTTCTGCGGCGGATGGGTCCGCCGGATTTTCATCAACCCCACCACCGTCAGCATGGCAAACAAGGCCAGGGTGAACCCGATATACACCAGCAATGCGTTGAAAGAGGTGGTGATCACCATGAGCATGGCAATGCCCGCCTGGAGAAAAATGGCGGCGGCCGGGGTTTTGTGCTTTGAATTGACTCTGCCAAAACAGTCGAAAAAGGCGTCATCCACGGCCATGGCATAATACACCCGCGGCCCGGCCATGATCATGGCGCTGAGCACCGACAATATGCCCAGGGCCACTGCGCCGATAAACAACCGGCTGATACTGTCGCCGAAAAGGGCGGTGGCTGAAACGGCGCCCACCTCAAGCACACCGCTCATGGCAGAGACCGGCAATGCATAGATATACACCCCGTTTAACAGAAGGTAGAGACCGATCACCAGCGCTGTCCCGATAAATAGCGAAAGGGGTATATTCATCTGCGGTGCCTTGATCTCGCCCCCCAGGTATGCGGCCGCGTTCCAGCCGCTGAAGGCAAAGGAGATAAAGATCAGGGATACGGCGAACCGCTCGGCAAGGCCGCCTTCTGTTGACGCGGATTGAAAGAAATGATCCACTGAACCCTTTCCGAACCAGAAACCGGCGCAGATAAACACCACAATAAAAATCACCTTGAACAGGGTCAGGGCATTCTGCACCCGGCTGCCTGTGGTCAGGCTGTGGTAGTGCACCAGCGAAAACATCAGGATAACGGCCACGGCGGTGAGTGTCACCGACGAAAGCACCAGCACATCTACATCTCCCAATGTGATTCGCCAGCCGCCGTCAACAGCGGCCCCGAATGTCCGGAAACCATAGGTGGCAAAGGCGATGGCAGCCGCGGCAATGGGCGCGGAAAACCCCACCACCAGGGATATCCAGCCGGAAAGAAAGGCCATGGGCCGGCCGAAGCTCTCGCGCAGAAACACATACTCTCCGCCGGCCCGGGGGAAACGGGACCCCAGTTCGCCATAACACAGCGCCCCGCAAAGGGCGAAAAGCCCGCCGCACAGCCAGCACAGCAGCATGATTCCGGGGCTGCCCAGTTCGGCCATGATAAACCCGGAGGTGGTGAAAATACCGGTGCCCACCATGTTGGCAATCACCAGGATGGTAGCGGAAAACAATCCGATCTCCCGCTTCAGCTTGTTGTTGCCGTTCAACGTATTCTTCATTCAAACACCATTGACGGCTTCGTAAAAAGCTTCCAATAGCAGCAAAAGCAATGTATCTCTCGTCATGTCACGTACCGTCAAGTACGCTCCATTCCTCGAGATACATCGATGCCTTGCTATTGAACTTTTTTCTTTGCCGTTCCAAAATGACTTTTTACGACTGCATCATCCTTAAGGGACACGAATTTGTTGAATGGCACGGATAATGCCACGCTTAAAATCCGTGAAATCGGTGAAATCCGTGTCAGATACCTACTTCCGGTTCTTCAGAAAATCCCCAACATACACCAAGTGCTGGAACGGGAAATCCATGCCCTCCGTCTTTTTCAGGATGGTGGTCAATGTACCGGATACGATATGCTCTCTGTTTTTATACCCCGCGTAAAACACGATGGCGATGGGCGTGTCATCCGGATAGTATTCCCGAATTTTCTTCACCAGGTCCGGAAAGGCCGTGTGCATGGTAAACACCACCAGCGTGGGGTTGGCCTGCGACAGCCCCAGCTTATCCAGGTCCATGTAATGGGTCATGATGGCGGAACTGGTGTTTTTCCCGCCCATGATGTCCGTGCCCAGGGCCGCGTTGGCCGCATTCAGGCAGCTAACGCCCGGGATCAGCATGGGGTTCAGGTCACCCAGCTCGACCAGGTACCAGCGGTAGGGGCCGCCGTAGATGAGCAGATCGCCGTAGCCCAGCACCGCGATGGTTTTGCCGTCTGCGATGGCGGCCCTGATCTTCTTTACCAGGGCGTCGCGCACCTTTTTGTCATTCCGGCATTCGGCCTGCTCCGCCTTGTCTGTCAGCCGGGAGCAGTCGTCTCCATAAGTTCGCCACTCGCGGAAAGCACCTTTCCAGAAGGTTTTGCCTTCGAGGTATTCTGCGAAATCCTGGCGTGTGTTTTCCCGGCAGATGATGATATCGGCCTTTTTGATGGTGTTGATGGCCCGGACCGTGATCAGGTCCGGATCGCCCACGCCGATACTGACGAGATAAAATTCACCTTTGTCCCCGGCCTGCACCGGGCATACGGCAAACACCAGCAGCAGCGCGGCCGACAGAATCACCAGAATCGATCTGAATTTGTTAAATAAATGCATGATGAACTCCTTGTAGGGGATGGCTTCAGACTTCCCGCATCCGTGAAATCCGTATCTCCTGATAAAATTTAAAATTGTATGGTCAGCGTTTTACAATATGAATATTCATCGCACTCGGCTTTGTCCGGATAAAGTTTTTTATGCCGGGCCATGAGCATCCACGGGCCTTCATGATTCAACGCCAGCAGCGCGTTGCCCTTGCTGTCGGTGATAGCCTTGACAATCTCTTCTTTCTCCAATCCTTGCCGGGTGGCAGTCACATCCACGCCTGCCAATGGCGTTCCCTCAAACAGGACCTTCACGGATAGATTCCTGCTATTGTCTATTTTTACCGGATTTTGCAGGGGCACGATCTCAAGAGATTCATTTGTGGCATCAATCGCGGTCTTCTCAGACGCCCCGCAACACACCAGGGTATCGGCCATAATCCGGTAGGCAAAACAGGATACCACGTTGTCCAGGGTTTTGCGACTGCCCAGCTTTCGGCCGGTGGTGGTGTTGGAGACAAATCCCGGCTTCATGGCCGTACCGACCCAGTATACCCCTTCCTGTTCCGGTGTAAAAGTGTAGTATCCCGTATACACCTCTTTTGCCGTTATGCTCCGGCCGTCCGGCGTGATAATTTCCAGGGGCTTCAGCCGGCCCGCCTTGATCTCCTCACCATTTGGAAAGTGATGCCCGAACCCGATTTCAAGGGAGACGGTGTCCCCTTTTTCGGGCGTGTGATCGCTCACGTTAAACCACAGCATGTGCGCATGGGCCGCCGTCCCCACCAGCAGGACCATCAGTCCGGTGATCACAATCGTTTTCAGATGTTGCATTTTTGGCTCTCCTTTTTGTTTTAGACACGGATGATATTTCTTGCACGGCTTTATCCGTGTCATCCATGAAATCCGTGTCTTATCTGATTATTTCAAAAAATCCCCCACATACACCATATACTCAAACAACTCATCCTCACCGTCCGCCTTGTCCAGAATCGTATCCAGCGTGCCGTAAATCACCCGCTCCGTATCCAGGTATCCGGCATGCTGGACAATGGCTACGGGTGTATCTCCCGGGTAATGGACCTTCAGTTTTTTAACCACTGCATCCATGTCCAGGAACATGGTGAAAAACGCCATGGTGGCCTGATGCTTTGCCAGCTTTTCCACGCTGTCCGGTCCGTCGTAGTCTTCATTGCCTAAGGTGGCTGTGAGAATCACCGAATGGGCCTTGATACCGGAGGTAATGCCCTTTTCCAGGGCTGCATTGGCGGAATTGAAGCAGCTCACGCCGGTAACGATATCCGGGTCCATATCTTTAAAGGCCTCCATGTACCACATGTTCGGTCCATAGATGGTGGGATCGCCCCCGCACAGCACAGATACGGTTTTGCCCTGCCTTACCGCGTCCCGGATGATGGTGTCGATTTTTCTGTATTCGGCCATCTTTTCATCATAGTCAAACCGCTTACTGCTTTTGAATTCCGCTTTGGTTTTGCCGTATACCGCAAAGATGCCGAACCCCGGATCATGGATATCCTTGCCCTGGAGCAAAATCGGAAACCTGTCACGGGTCCGCTCGTGGCAGAAGATAACATCCGAGTCCTTGATGGTATTCACAGCGTTCAGGGTGATATTGCCGGGATCGCCGTTGCCGGTGCTCACCAGAAAAAGTTGGCCCTTTGCCGCCGTAGCAGGCTGAACCGCCAGCTCCAAAATCATCACCAGTACAAGTACCGGCATGAAAATCCGAAAATACTTCATGTCTTCCTCCTTTTTATTTTTGATACGGATTATTTGGCCTTCCCTCATCAGTGTAATCCGTATTTTATTGCCAATGACATATCTATCAGATCTCAACACTGAATTTCACGCCGTAGGTCCGATCCGTGGCCGGGTACCCGCGGGAGGTCTCGTAAGTTTCGTCAAACAAATTGTTGGTGTACACGGACACCAACCCATTCCGGCATGCACCCCATTTTTCAAACAGGGTCTGCTGAACGGCCAGGTCAAACAGGTGATAACTGTCCATGGTAAACTCCCGGATATCCCAGAGTCCGGCCGCCTCATCAATCACATCCACGATGGTTTTTTCCTGATCATCCTGGTACTGGTAGTCCAGAAGAATTTTGGTGTTCTTCAGCGGATTGTAGCCGATACCTGCGTTGGCCCGGTACTTGGCCCGGTCGCTCAGCCGATCCGATGCCGCCGTTTCGGGACCGCCGTTGTTCGGCCCCTCGTAGGACCACTCATTGTAAGCGGCGCTGATATAAAAATCCAGGTTATCCAGAAGGTGACCATTGAGGTTCAGCTCCACCCCGTCCTTGTGCACCTTCTCCAGTGCCACCTTGCGACGCCCCCAGCCATCCAACCCCCATGGCGATTGCCGGTAATATTCACTGCTGCGGTCCGCAGAAACAACGTAATCCTTGATTTCGTAGTGGGATATATCCAGGTTCAGCTGAATATCCTTTACCAGCCGACGGGCCAGGACCAGGTCATAGCCCATGCCGTGAATGGGGTCCACCTCCATGCCGCCGCCCCAGCTACACACCTCGCAGAAGGACCGGGGCGTCCATATCCGGCTCACGCCCACGGACACCGAGGTATCCCGCAGTCCTTCTGCCAGGTCGTCCAGCTCGTAGGTAAGAAACGACTTGGGCGCAAGTTCATCATAATCCTTCTTAACATACTCATAGGGATGGGCGGGATTCACATACATGCCCGTTCGGAAACGGCTCAGGTTGTTCCACCAGATGTTTATATTCTCATACCGCAGCCCGGTTTTCAGGGTGAGCCGGGGCGTCATGGCCCATTTATCCTGAATGAAACCGGCATAGGTCTCCACTATCTTCACGGTGTGCCGGCTGCTGAGGTGGGCCGTGTCAAACCCGACAGTCAGCAGGTGGTCGTCAGATAACTGAATATCGTTCTGAACCTTGCCGCCCCAGCTTGTGTAACAGGTCACGGCCTGGGTTTCATCCACGTCCTTGAACGAGAATGTCTGGTTTTCGTAGGTATAATAGGCGCCCGCGGTCCAGTTGCCAATGGCCGAAGGCTGTTTCATGCCGAACCGAAAGGAATAGGGTTCCTTGTAGCGCTCGGGCTGGCGGATGGGGTCCCGCCAGCGGCTCGAGGCGGTATCGCTTTCCACAACCGGATAATCCGGGTCATAATCGGCCCGGGCCGGATCATTGGCCACGGGCTTGCCCACCTCCTTGTCCGTGTAGGTACCGAACAGGCTCACATACCCGTCAGAGGGCATCACATAGGCGAGCCGGCCGGCCACGGTATCGATATCGGCATCGGTATTCCGCAGGTAGCCGTCTGTATGATAATGCTCATAGGAGGCGCTGGTATCAAATCTTCCCACACCGCCCTCAGTGTAAAGGCTTTGCTTATGGGTGCTATAAGACCCGTAGCTGGCCGACATCCGGGCGCTGGCCTCGGCCTTCTCATGGCGCTCGGGTTTTTTGGTTTTCACGTTCAGCACACCACCCAGGCTTCTTCCGGAGTAAAGGGCCGAATGGGGACCCGGCAGAATCTCAATGGTCTCGATCTGGGACATGGGGATCAGGGAATAATCCACGAAATGCCCCCCCCAGTGGCCCCCGGTCTTCTGCACGGCCAGGCCGTCGATGGACACCACGAACTGCCGGGAATCAAATCCCCGCATCTCGATGTGATCCTCCTCTGGCACCAGGTCACTCTCCCCGCGAAAATCGATGATGGCCTGGTCTTTCAGCACATCCACTATGGTCTTGGGCACCCCCGATGCCTCATAATCGTCCAGGTCAATCGTCGTGGCCTCCGGCGTATACCGGATTGCCTGGTCCTTTCCTTCCGCCGTGACCTGCACCTCGCCGACATGGTAAACCGATCTCTCACCGCCGTTCTGCTCCGACAGGGCGGTGGCCGGCAGCGTCAGCAACACCAGGCCCATGACAATAACCGCTGGCTTCTTCATTGTTCGGCTCTCCTTCTCCCGTTTTTTATTTGCCCCGGGAACAGCGAAACAGCGGCCATTATTTGAACCATTTGCAAAATAGTGATACAAATAAAAATGTCCCTTTGTTCCAAGGGGATGTTTACCGGAAGGCGGCGCATCATCTTCTGGCCGAAGCATGCGCCGTCTTTCCTCTTTTTCTGTCTATGTCAGCTGAAACATTACCGTCACCTCCACCCTAAGGGGCCCGTCAAACAGGCTGGCCGGGGGGCGCGCAAACGGCGCCGCGTTTCTCACCGCTTCCAATGCAGCCCTGTTTAGCATTTGATATCGGGCCTCTTTTGCAATTTCCAGAGAAGAGATCATACCGTCACGGGTAATAAGAAATCGCACATTCACCCGGCCTTCATGGTGCTGCTGTCTGGCCTGATCCGGATACTGCTTGCGGCTTTCGATTTTCAGCCGGACCATCTCGAAGTAATCATCCGCCGTCACAAAGGCCTGGTCTCCGATGCCGGTATCCGTGCCGCCCGACCATCCGGATGCCGGCACATCGGGCACGGCGATGGATTCGGCAATGGAATCCGGTGCATTCGCCACCGGGTCCGTGTTGATGTTCGGCACCTGCTGATTGGCCACATCAAGCTGCTTCACATCTTCGGCCTTTGGTGCGGATCGCCGCTTTCGCGGCCGCGGGATCGCCCTTCCCTCGGGCTTTGACACATCCCGCATGGTCAGCTCGATCCGGGTCAATGCCTCGGATTGGTATATGCCGGCGATATGCATGAAAAGCACCAGATGAATCCCCAGAGACACGGCAATCATGACCTGCATTACGCGATTGGGTTTTTTCTTTTCCTCAGCCATTATTATCTTTTAATCCAATATCATTCGTGAAGATTCGTGCTGATTCGTGGGTCAAATACCGCCCACGAATTCTCACCAATCGACACGAATTAACAAAACAACATGAGCTTGGCTATAAATCTTTCTCAGTGGCCAGACAAAGCCGTCCGGCCCCTGCCGCCTTGGCCAGGTCCATCACCTTCACCGCCTTGTTCAGCATCACGGCACGGTCGGCCTTGACCACCACCAGGCGGTTTTCCTGGTCCCCGATCATCTCCTTGAGCTTCTTAAACAGCATGGCCTCGGGCACGGCCTTGTTATTGATATAGGCCCGGCCATCCTTGTCCACGTAAACCGTTATCTCCTGCTGGGTCTGAGGGGCAGACGCCTTTGCCTGGGGCAGCTTGATCTTGATGCCCTCATCCACCATGAAATTGGTGGTCAGCAGAAAATAGATCAGCAGCATGAACACAATATCGATCAGCGACGTCAGCGGCGCCTGAATCTCATACCGCGCCCGCTTTTTGCGATGCACCAGCATTGGTTAGCTTTCCTTTCTATGTTTTTAGCCACTAATTTCCTAAATCGCATCTTCTTTATTTCAATGTGTCGTTTAATTTAATCCATTTCCCACCAACCAAGTCAGGTTGAGTCCAGCGCACTCAGCGATTTTCCGCTGAACAGCGACACGTGCCCAGCCCCTTGCAGCGCAGCCGAAGGCCCAGCTGCGGGGCGCCCTTTCTTTTGCATACTTTTCTTTGACGGCTTCGTAAAAAGTACCATAAAGAGATATTTTTATTTCAACCATGAAGAGCATGAAGTTGAAATTATTGTTAAATTTTTATTTCTTCATGATCTTCATGCGCTTCATGGTCAAAAAATCAAACTTTTTACGAATGCATCTTCTTTGATGGTCTCGTAAAAAGTCGCTTGCGGACGGCAAAGTAAAAAGTTCAAGATCAAGGCGTCGATGTATCTCGAGGAATGGAGCGTACTTACCCGTACGTGACATGACGAGAGATGCACCGCAACGCAGCTATTGGACGTTTTACGAAGCCATCGATCCGGAAATCGCCTTCATAAAAGTTACGGCCCCATTCTGCAGCCTGGCCTCATACCGCTCAATCCTTGCCACCAGGTAGCTGTGCGCCAGCATGGTGGGCAATGCCACGGCCAGACCCAGGGCCGTGGTCAGCATGGCCTCCCAGATGCCGCCGGCCAGCACCGCGGCATTCACCTTGCCGCCCATCTGCTGAATCACCATGAACGCCTTGATCAAGCCGATCACCGTCCCCAGAAGCCCGAGCAGCGGGGCAATATTGCCGATGGTGGCCAGGGCCTGCACATAGGATGATAGGGTTCGCACTTCTTCCTCGGTGGCATTGACCATGACCGTTTCCAGGGTCTCCCGATCGCTGTCCTTTACATCAATGGCCTGGGCCAGGACCCGGCCCATGGGCGAACCGCTCTGCTCGGCGGTTTTCCGGGCCTGGGCCGGTTTGCCAGTGGTCAGCAGGCCGGCCACCTTTTCCGCCAGGCCCGCACCCCGGGTCCGCATCCGGGCAAAGGTGATGATGCGTTCCAGAAAAATCGCCACGGTAAACACCGAACACAGCAGAATGGGGATGACGAGCACCCCGCCTTTGGCTAAAAAATCAATCATGGTAATCGTCCTTTTGTTTTTCGCATTACTCCTCGGTCACATCCGGTGTGCCGTCAAAATCCAGGTCTTTTTCCCGCTTGACCAAGGCTTCGGCCGCATCATAGGTTTCCCGGACATCGGGCTGGCCGTCCTTGTTGGTGTCTTCCTCAACCGTTGTCACCCGGCCGTTTTCATAATAAAACCATACGTCAACGGCACCGTCGCCGTCCTTGTCCTTTTCCGCGCGAACCGCCTTTTCTTTTTCGTTATAAAACCAGGTCAGAGAAAGCCGGCCGGTCCCCGTCTCATCCTCCTCGCTTTTAACCAACCGCCCGGCCTGGCTGTAATGTTCCCGAAAATCGAAATGTCCGTCCCGGTTTTCATCAATGGCCTTTTGCCGCAGCACTCCGTTTTTGTAGCAGAACCGCTCCTCGGCACGGCCGTTCCCGTCCGCGTCGCGGGTCATGACCCGCGTCCAGTCCGGATGATCAAACCGCTGGATGATTTCAAAGCGGCCGTCATGGTCCGCGTCCTTGAGCAGCTTCTGCTTTTTCCCGTTCTGATGGAAAACCTTCAGATCAATGTTGCCGTCGTTGTTGTCGTCCTTTTCCAGCCGGGCGACCTTGTCTTTTTCATAGTACTGCCAGGTATCGGTGATACCGTCAAAATCGGTATCGCTTTCCACCCGTTCGCGGACCTCCCGGTCATTGAAATAAATCCGGGTGTCAAAGCTGCCGTCGTTGTTCTCATCCATTTC
Organism: Thermodesulfobacteriota bacterium; assembly: GCA_034189225.1. Taxonomy (GTDB): domain Bacteria; phylum Desulfobacterota; class Desulfobacteria; order Desulfobacterales; family Desulfosudaceae; genus JAXHTY01. Next base: position 11,224 of record JAXHVL010000042.1, on the reverse strand, counting down.
GTGGCGGCGGATTTTGCCTTTATGGAAAAACATTTTTTTATCGATGCGGCCGTTGCCGGTGGTATCCTGGCGAATGGTCTTCAGCCGGCTCGCCTCATCGAATTCAGCGTAATAATCGATACGACCGTCAAAATCGCTATCCTTTTCCCGGGACACGAGCTGGCCGTTGGCCAGTTTTGAAAACACATCAAAGGTTCCGTCCACGTCAGAATCTTTTTTCTGGGAAACAGGCTCTCCCTTTTTGAAGAATGTGACAGTATCGGCCTGCCCGTCGTCATTGACGTCTTTTTCCTGCCGCGCGATCTCCCCGGATTCATAAAACCGTGTGGTTTCCAGGCGGCCGTCGCCGGTCAGGTCATGGCAGCTCTTTTCCGGCACGCCATCTGCATTATAGAGAACAATACTTTCAGGCTGTCCATCCTCGTCCTCATCGGTCGCCTGCTTCACGGGCTTGTCGTTCTCATAGGTCTGCCGGATGTTCACCACCTTGTTTTCATCCATGTCCCGTGTGGATTCAACAATTTTGCCGCCGGAAAAATGATAGATCATATCAAAGACCCCGCTGCCCGTGGTGTCCTTTTTCAGCAGCCGCGGCGTTCCCTGGTCATCAAAAACGGTCTCCTGATAAACCGTCCCTTCCGGGTCCAGCCGTTGCTGGCGCTGCCGCTGGCCGGCATCAAAATAATCCACGCAATCCATGTGACGATCGCCGTCCGTGTCCCGCACCACCCGGACCAGGGCCTCGTCTTCATAGTACTGAACCCGCTCCATGAACCCGTCGTTATCCGTGTCCCGTTCATGGCGCGATATCTTGCCCCGGTCATCAAACAGGGTGACACTGTCCACAATCCCGTCCCCGTCCGTATCCTTTTCCACTGTTTCTCCAGCCCCCGCCGGGCCGCTGAGAATAACCAGCATCACCAGAACGACGGCAACAATTCTTCTGTTCCTCAACATATTCCTCTCATGGGCCGATGCTGATAACCTGAAATGTTCAAGAGCAAGGCGCCGCAAATTACGAAAAATGAGGCATACCAGGTGTACGCCTCAGTGACGAGCAATTTGCGAAACGCCGCTATTGGACGTTTCAGGTTACCAGCACAAAAAAAAAGCCACGAAGATACACCGGGCTTGCTGCCCCGTCACCTTCGTGGCTTTAAATTTTTATTTGCTGTCTGTTAAGGCTCAGCCCCGGCGGTATTTTACCGAATCGCGCCGCCGGTGATCCGTCACCCTATGTCCGTGTATGCTAATTATCGATAATACTTCTGTATATCTTTTCAGCGGAATTATCCGTCAATCACCTTCCTGATGATTAAAGACTATCTTATAACGAACATTAAATTCCATGTCAACATTTTTCGGTGAAAAAACAGCCCGCTTCCAACCCGGGCTAACCGGTTATTAAACCAACGCTAAACTTTCTCTAATGAACAGTGACTATCGTAAACAACTTCAAGGGGGGGGTATCGCTTCAAATCACAAAAGAAAGGGGGGATGCATCACCGGAAAAACAAATCAGCTGGCAGCACCGTCTGCCCTGTGTTCCGAACAAAACACGTATATCACAGATAGTGTCCGTCCAGAAATTAGATATTTTGGTCGAGTTCAAGGAAGGCGAAAATTTTAACCGGAGGAATACTTTGCGTATTTTGAGGATTAAAATTTGAGCCTGACGCAGAAATCGGGCAAAATAGCAATTTATGGATGGGCACTAGATAGTTGGCGTAAGACGCACGATCACACAACCACCATAATATGGCAGGAGGAGAAAATGAAAAAAACAGGATACACAATCGCGGTTATCATCATGATTATTGCGGCTGCCCTTTGCAGCGGCAACGCCTTTGCCTTTGGCCATGGCCATGGCATCTTTCCTTTTCAGGCAAAATATGTTTTTTATTTTATCGGGGACGGCATGGCCAGCCCCCAGATCCACGTCACCGAGGCCTATCTGGCATCGCTTCAGCAAGACGATACGGTTGCCGGCGGTATCAAGGCGCAGCAACTTTATATGAGCACCTTCCCGGTGCAGGGCATGCAAATGAGTTATGCCAACAACCGCTTTATCACCGGATCTGCAGCCGCAGGCACGGCCCTTGCCTGTGGTCATAAGACCAATATCGGGGTTATCGCCATGGATGCCGATGCCACCCTGCCCTACATAAGCCTGGCGGAAGCCGCCAAGGAAAAGGGCATGAAAGTGGGCATTATATCAAGCGTTTCCATTGATCACGCCACCCCGGCCGTGTTCTATGCCCATCAACCCAACAGAAACAACTACGAGCAGATCGACTTTGAGCTGCTGAACAAGGATTTTGATTACTTTGCCGGCGGCGGTTTTCGTGTAAACAAATGGAACAGCCCGGCATATATCGGTATGTCCAATGAAGAGCGGTATCAGGTGGTTGAAGACACGGCCGCGGCCAATGGGTTTGTCTATGCCGATATCCGAGAGGAATTTGATGCGCTGAACAGAAGAACCCGCCGGGCCATTGCCGTCAATCCTTACCTGGACGGCTCCAATGCCATCCCCTATGCCCTCAACAGAATGAATGCCGACGGGCCTGGCGAACGGTATGAAGGGTCCATCTCGCTGGCAGAATTCACGGCCAAGGGTATTGAGATCATGCAAAACCGCAGGGGCTTTTTCATGATGGTGGAAGGCGGAAAAATCGACTGGGCCTGTCACGCAAACGATGCCCGCGCCGCCATTGAGGACACCATTGCATTTGACGATGCCATCAAGGTGGCAGTGGACTTTGCAAAGAAACACCCCTTTGAAACCCTGATCGTTGTGACCGGCGACCATGAGTGCGGCGGCATGACCCTGGGATTTGCCGGCACCGCCTATGAATCCTATTATGAAAAAATGGCCGGTCAGACCGTTGCCTACGACGATTTTGACAGCATTGTACTGCCGGCTTACCTCGCCGATCATTCACCGGCCCCAAGCGACATCGACGCCGACATGTGGAACCTTATCCTCACGAACTTCGGCCTTGACGGCAACGGCCTGACCAGCGACACGGCCGATGATCTCACGACCTATGAGATCAACCTGCTTGAAGATGCATTTGATAAGGCGCTCCATGGTGTCAGTGTTAATCCGTCCGAGGAGGACGCCCTGCTGTATGGCTATTATAACCCGCTTTCCGTGACCATCACCCACATCCAGAACCGGAAGGCCGGGCTGGACTGGACATCATACTCCCATACCGCAGTACCGGTACCGGTGCTGGCAAAAGGGGTGTTTGCAAACCTGTTTGACGGATGTTACGAAAACACCGAGGTGGCGCGCAAAATTGCCTTTGCCATAGGGATTTCGCTGGACGAGTAGCGCCATGAACAGGCATCAGTAAGTTCAACCGTTAGGGGGGCGGCAGCGACATTTGGCCTGCCGCCCTATTTTCCTTAACAAGAAATATTGTTAAACCGTGATCGCGATACTCAAAAACAACGCCGCCGTTCTTGTGTTTACCTTTCTTTCAATTGTGCTCTGGTTTCTGCCCACCGGATTCGAGGGAAGCCGGTCAACAAATTCCCATCTTGCCAAAGCTGAGGTGATTGAGGTGGATAACAGAGACCTTCGGCAAAACCTTATTGTCCGGACCGGAACTCAGGACTTGACGGTAGAAATCCTGGATGGACCCCATAAGGGGACACGCACAAGGGTAGTCAACCCGCTTTCCGGAAAGCTGGAGTTTGATGAAATATACAGACCCGGTGATATTATTTTGGTGGAGTATAAAATCGGGGCAAAGGGCCTTCGCCAGGCCTACACACGGGGATTTTACCGCCTTGGTCACGAATTGATGCTGGTGGTGCTGTTCTGCCTTTTTCTCGTGGTCGTTGCCGGTAGCACCGGGCTTAAAGCGCTGCTTTCCCTCCTGTTTGCCGCGTTGATGCTCTGGAAAATCCTGATACCGCTTTTTCTCAAAAATGTCAGCCCGATTCCGGTGGCGCTTTTTGTGGTGGCAGCGCTCACCGCATCGGTCAGTTTTCTGGTGGGCGGGATGACACGAAAAGGGATGACCGCATTTCTGGGCTCCTTTGCAGGCCTGGTATTTGCCTGTGTCCTGGCCAAAGTGCTGTCACCCGGGTTTTTCCTCAACGGCGCGGTCCGGCCCTTTGCCGAAAACCTGCTCTATGGCGGGTATCCCCATTTAAACCTGATGGATATCTTTCTTGCCGGCATTTTTATCGCCTGTTCCGGCGCGGTCATGGACCTTGCCATGGACATTGCCGCGTCTATCGCCGAGGTCAAAGACAAAAAGCCGGATATCGGCATTGCCGCCCTTTTTGCATCGGGCATGACGGTGGGACGCTCAGTTATAGGCACCATGACCACAACCCTGCTGCTGGCCTATTCCGGGGGATATACAGCCATGCTCATGAATTTCATGGGCCAGGGTCTCAAGGTGGAACAAATACTGAACCTAAAATTTGTAGCAGCGGAAATCCTGAACATCTTTGTGGGCAGCTTCGGGCTGGTGGCTGTCGCCCCGCTTACGGCCATTATCGGCGCGCTCCTGTATACCCGGCAGCCGGGCGTAAAAGCGGTGTCCCGCCATGCAATTAAAGAACAAACAAAGTAAGCGAAACTATTTTACAAAGCACACTCCAAATAGGTTGATAACCGCTGGGAAATCGGGTATTTTATCTTTTTGGAAGAAATCTGTAACGCATGGCAAAACATGAAAAAGTGGCTGAAGAAAAACCTGATAAAACCGGAGCGGCTCAGGGGCGAGCAAATTCACAGAATTGTGGGGGACCGGCTTTTTGACAAGGACATCTGGCACATCAACCGCCGGTCTATTGCCGGGGGATTGGCACTGGGGGTGTTCATCGCCTTTACGCCGACGATCCCCTTTCAGATGCTTCTCAGCGCCATCTGTGCCATCTGGATGCGCGTCAATCTGCCGATTGCACTTGCCGGCTGCTGGGTAACCAATCCGCTCACCGCCGTCTGGATCTATTTGATGGAATACTGGCTGGGCCGCATGATAATGGAAAAACTGCCGTGGCTTTTCACGCTCAGCGACCTGGAAAACATCGGCACCTTTCGAAAACTCTTTTCCCAAGCCACCTACATATGGACCGGCGGCCTGCTGATCGGCTCAATTGCTGCCCTTGTTGTTTATGCCACCGTGCGCATCCTGTGGTATCTGGTGTGGGGGGCATCCCCCGACGATACACCCCCACAGCCCTGACAGCCCCGACAAGATTGATGTACTCGTAAAAAGCATCCAAGACACCTTCACTCTTCCAGACGATAACGCTTGATCTTGCGCCACAGGGAGACCCGGTCGATGTTCATCATTTTGGCGGCATGGGTTTTATTGCCGTTGCATTGTTCAAGCACCCATTTTATGTAGCGCTTTTCCTGCTCCTCGAGCGTGGGAATGTCCCTTCCCCCTGCCTGGCGGTAGGTTTCCACGGCAAGATGCCGGATATCGTCGGGAAGATTGTCCGCGGTTATCACGGGGCCGTTTTGAAATGCCAGGGCCCGCTCAATGACGTTTTCCAGTTCCCTGACATTTCCCGGCCATCCGTATTGGGTGAGCATTCGCATGGCCTCCGAATCGATGGACTGAATCTCCTTGTTCATCATTCTGCTTTTTTCCGCCAGAAAATGATGGGCCAATAGCGGAATATCCCCGTCCCGCGCCGCCAGCGAGGGCAATTGAATGGCGATGACATTGAGCCGGTAAAACAGGTCCTGCCGAAAATGGCCGGCCGCCACATCATGATTCAGGTCCCGGTGTGTGGCGGCGACAAAACGGACATCCGTGGCAACCGGGTCTACCCCGCCCACCCGGTAGAACACCTTTTCCTGTATGGCACGGAGCAGCCGGACCTGCATGGACATGGGCATGTCGCCCACCTCATCCAGAAACAGGGTGCCGCCGTCCGCGGTTTCCAAAAGACCGGCCTTCTGTTCCCGGGCGCCGGTGAAGGCGCCTTTTTCATGACCGAACAGCTCGTTGGCCATGAGCTCCTCTGTCAGCGAACCGCAGTTGAATGCCACAAACCGGTTGCCGGACCGGGCACTTAAATGGTGAATGGCCTTGGCCGCCATCTCCTTTCCGGTGCCGCTCTCACCGAAGATCAGTACGTTGGCGTCCGTGGGCGCGATCTGCCGGATAATTTTCTGGACCTCCAGCATGGCCCGGCTTTTGCCAAGGATAAAAGGCACCTCGCCGGGAGTCTTCAGCGCATCCCGCAGCTTCCGGTTTTCCAGGAGCAGTGCCCGCTTGAGCAGCGCCTCCTCCACGATCTTTCGTACTTCCTCGATCTTGTAAGGTTTGGCAATGTAGTGGTAAGCGCCCTTCTTCAGGGCCTCCACCGCGGAATTGACCGTGGCATAACCTGTAATCAGGATCACCTCCGTGTCCGGCTGAAGCTCCCGCGTTTTCTCCAGAACGGCCATGCCGTCAATCTGTTTCATCTTCAGATCGGTCACCACCAGGTCCACGGGCGTCGCCTGCATCACCTCGATGGCGCGGGCGCCGCTGTCTACGGCAATGGTTTGATACCCCTGCTTTTTCAGGATATGATCCAGGTTGTTCCGCGCAATCTTTTCATCTTCAACGATCAGTATCCTGGCAGCGCCCTCTGTTTTATCGTCTTTTTTATCGGAAGAAACCATCTGTTTTCTTTTTTCCGTGCCTTTCCGTTATTTCACGGGGTATTAACCCGGTTATTTCACGAGTCGAGTTCGCCGCAGATGCGAGGCGCAGCATGCGACGCTGTAGTCAATCTACTGCGAGCATGCTGCAACAAAGCAGGTGCGGTGAACTCGGCTCGCCCGAAGGGTGAAATTTTTTGATATAAGATGGCTTTTATTCCGCAAATTCAGAATGACAGTTTGTAATTTTGGAATGACTGCTAAAAAAACATAACATACTAAAATAACGTTTTAAAATAATATTAATCAAAAAATTTCATTAAATATCCGGGTTAAAGGCCATCAGCCATTGGCAGGTCTTCCTTCGGCAGCATTGCCCGGTGCATCGACAATGCCGTTTTCAACGGATTCGCCTTCCTCCCGGATTGGCAGGCAGATATAAAACGTGGTGCCCTTGCCTTCCTCGCTTTCCACTTCAATCTTGCCGCCGTGACTTTTGATGATCCCGTGGGAGACCGAAAGGCCGAGGCCGGTACCCTGGCCCACCTCCTTGGTGGTGAAGAAGGGATCGAATATCTTGTCCCGGTCACGGGCGGGAATGCCGTTGCCCGTATCCTGAACCTCCAGGCATATATGGCCGGCTTCCTGATCGGTGTACGCCCGGATGGTCAGCACGCCGCCCCCTTTCATGGCATGGACCGCGTTCAGGATAAGATTGATAAACACCTGCTGCATGCGCCGGAAATCCATAACCGTCTGGACATCGTCGGGCACCTCGATTCTCAGTTCAATGGAACCGGGCAATTCGCCCTTGATCAGTTTGATGCTCTCCTGAACAAGCCTTTTGACAGAAGCCTTTCTGGGCTTGACATTGCGCTCCCTGGAAAATTCCAACAGCGCCCGTACGATATCCCGGGTCCGCTCCACCTGAGTTTCCGCGTCCAGCAGCAGGTCCCGGTTAAAGGCGGGGTCGCCGCCTTCAAGCTCCTCGATGACGATCTGAAGCGAGGTGGAGATGTTGTTCAGGGGATTGTTCAGTTCATGGGCCACGCCCGACGTCAGGGTCCCCAGGGAGGCCATCTTCCGGCTCTGGATGAGCTGCTCGTTGCGCTTGTTGACCTCGCTGATCATGGTGTTCAGGCTGGCCACAAACGCTTCGAATTCATCGTGAGTATTCAACGGGGGGATCTTTTCATAATCCCCGGCCGCGATCTTCCGCACGGCCCGGGCGATCTTCCGCAGGGGCCGGTTGATTCGGAATATAAAGAAAAAGGCAACGCATATGAACAGCAGAAAGACGATCAATGCACCGATCAGGCTGAATATACGCGACTCTTTAACGATCCGGTTAACGGTCAGCTGCTCCTTCTGCACCATCAGCTCAAGGTCTGAAGTGATTTTCTGGCCCAGCATTCGAATCGTCGCCTGTTTCTGTTTCTGGGGTTTCGCCAGCTCAACGTCAAGCCGGGCCAGGGAATCCTCCTTATTCTGATTGTGAAGGGTCACAAGCGAATTCTTATACCGTTCCAGCTCCTGCCGGTAGCTGGTGAGGTTCTGGCTCGAGGTGTGGCCCTTGTAGTTTCTGACAATCTCCGAAAGTTGCTCTTCCGCCTCGCCGGCATAGGAGATGGCCTCGATCAGGTCCTTCTCGTTATAGTACAGAAAATAGTTTTTCTCGTACCGGCGCGCCTCAAGGGTGGTGTTCAGCAGACGGTTTTTTTCCGTAATGATATTGAACTTCAGGTGCAGTACATGATTCCGGTAATCATTGATCAGCCAGTTCACCCCGCCGAGCAGAATGAGAACCGTAAACGCGATGGTTATTCTTTTTCTTACACTTATGGTCATTTTCCCTGTTTATATATAGGATGGCGACACCACCCCATAAACCACGTTTCCAATGCCCGGGATATCGGAGATGGCTTCTGAAATGGCGTCTTTGATGCGCAGCTGTGTCTTTTCTTTCATGTTTTTTTCAATTTTCGGATTGGTATAGCCAGTCTTGCGAATATGGGATGCTTCAGCATGAATATGGACGTTCCCGTTACTTGCATGAACCGTAACCATAACCGGTGGATGTTAATTATCATATCATACAAATAATGGCCATAATAATTCCCTTTCCACGTATGATGATATTTGCATGTCGCTGTATACTGCCCTGTCCGGCCATTGCATTACGCCAACCGGCACATCCTCAGCCCGTTTACTTCACGGGTCGCGTTTGCCGCAGAAACGAGGCGCAGCATCCGAATATGAAATATACGGGCTGGTTTATCGCCGCCATGGCGACCCTTCCGGCACGACCCGCCGAAATCAAATACCGTAGAAAAAATACAGAACCGTCAGTTCTACAGCCAGAAACAGCACGGTCATGCCCGCGCCGGCCTTGGCGTAATCAACGGTTCGGTAGCCGCCGGGCCGCATGATCAGGGCATTGACCTGATGGGTAGGCAGAACGAACGTATTGGACGCTGACAATCCCACCACCAGGGCGGCCATGCGCGGGTCCCCGCCCGCCATCATGGCCATGTTCATACAAAGGGGCACCAGCAGCACCGTGGCGCCCACATTCGATATGACCAGTGTAAAAAACGAGGTCATCAGGCCCACCACGGCCAGCAATACAATCGGCGTCGGATCGCCCAGCAGTCCCAGCACCCGTTCGGCGATAAAAGCCGCCGTTCCCGTCTTTTCAAAAGCGATCCCCAGCGGTATGAGACCGCCCAGCAGGAACACCGTCATCCAGTCTACGGACCGGTACGCCTCGTCGATTTTCAAGACGCCGGTGATGATCATGCCCAACGCGCCGGACATCAGGGCCACGGAAAGCTTGGTCTTGAGAAAAATCACCTGAACAAGGGCGATGGCCAGCCACATGAGCGCCAGCTTGGCCTTCTTGGGCCTCAGGATTTCGCCTTCCAGGGGCGTGGAAAAAGTGAGCGCCCTGGGCTGAGGATGGTTTTTCAGTAGATGAAACCGCTCCCACGGCCCCTTCAGCAGCAACGTATCGCCCATCTTAAGAGGGATATGGGTGAGCCCCGAGTAATAGATGCGGTTGCCCTTGAACAGGGCCAGCGGGTTTACCCCGTAAAGCTCCTTGAAATCCACTTCGCTCATGGTCTTTCCGATGAGTTCGGACCGCGGCGAGACAATGGTTTCGGCCATGCCGGCATTGGTGCGGGAAAGGCTTTCCGCAAACACCTCCAGGCCGGGCTTGATCTGCCACCCCAGTTCCTGCGCCATCTTTTCCACGTTTTTCTTTCTTCGTCCCACCACGGCCAGGTCATCCCCCGGGCAAATCATGTCAAAGCTCCGGGGAACAAAGTTTTTCTCCTTTTTTGCAGCAAAATTGATGGCCACCACGGTCACCAAAAATTTTGTCTGAAGATCCAGATCATCCAGCCGCCGCGGCGGACCGGCGTCTTCGGGCACATGGATCTCCACGATATTGTCAAATGCCCGATAGGCCGCCGCCAGCGATGACGTAATCCCTTCGTCATTCTCGCCGCTGCCGGCCGGCAGGATAAACCGGCCGAAGATGATAAAATAAAGAATCGCGCTTGCCAGCAGACAGAGGCCGATGGGGGTCTGGGTAAACAGCCCGAAAGGCGCCAGTTCCTTTCCGCCGATGGTCATCAGATCATTCAGCAGAATCGTCGGACTGGCACCCACCAGTGTCAACGTACCACCGATGATGGCGCAGAACCCCATGGGCATGAGAATCCGTGACACCGGAAGCCCCATTCGTTTAGCGATGCGTTGGGCCGCCGGCAGAAAAAGCGCGGCCGCGCCAATATTCTGCATCATGCTGGAAATAACGCCCACAGTGCCGCTGATCAGCGTAATGATACGGCTTTCGCTCTTTCCGGCAAATTTTATGATTGGCTGGGCCACCTGGTTCATCACGCCGGTCTTGTCCAGGCCCGCCCCGAGAATAATAACGGCGATGATGGAGATCACCGCATTGCTGCTCAGGCCCACAAACGCCTCATCCGGGGAAATCAGTCCGCAAAGCGGCAGCAGCACCATCATGAGAATGCCCACCACATCCACCCTAACCCATTCAAACACAAACAGAACAATCACAAATACCAGCACAATCATGGTCAGAATCATATCAGGGGTCATCGCCGGTTATTCCTTTCTCTTTTAGAAGCTTCCAAGGGACATCATTTCTCAATTTATTATAAATATATAATTTTATTCAATTTTTCAATTTATTGCCATGCTTTTCGGTATGCCCATAAAACTGAACAGCAACACCAGCCCAGCCCCCTGCGAGGGAAGCCGAAGGCCCAGATGCAGGGCGCCCTTTCTTTTGCATACTTTTCTTTGATGGTTTCGTAAAAAGTCACTTGGGGATGGCAAAGTAAAAAGTTCAAGAGCAAGGCGCCGATGCATATCGAGGAATGGAGCGTACGTAGTTGTACGCGACATGACGAGAGATGCATCGCAATGCAGCTATTGAGCTTCCAAGGAACTTGTTTTTTTGTGGAAGGCTAAAGCCTTCCGTTACATGAATTGAGGCCATTATCGAATCAGGGGATATTACCTCGGTTTGTGTAGCGGAGGTCTTTAGACCTCCATAAG
>JAXHVL010000041.1:0-23424 GCA_034189225.1 Thermodesulfobacteriota bacterium | reverse complement strand
GGAGTTATAGACCCAATTGGCTGTATTTGGAAATGAAAGTGATGTCCGAAGAAAAGAAGAGCTACATGAATTTAATGGAGATGCTGGAGGGTGTTTCCGCGAAGCGGTTTAGTTCAACAATTAATCAATTGCCGAATTGTAGCAATATACTACGGCTGTTCGGCAGATATTATGATGATGGACTGCGATTTTCGTTGAATATTATCATTAACGGGGCGGATATGCAATTCATTCGCTTGAACCTGGAGACAGGCCGCCCAATTCCGGGCTTGCCAATAGCCCTGGCATCTGCCAAAATAAAAGGCAAAAAGATTTATCTGAAAAATCATAAAATGATGTGAGGTGACAATGAACCATCCAATGGATATTCTGGAAAGCGTGCGGAGCTTTATGAAGAGCCGGATCATATTGTCCGGCGCAGAACTGGACCTTTTTACCTTGATTGACAGGGGGAATGAAACGGTGCAGCGCCTTGCAGAGGTGACCGGTGGGGATCTCCGGGGGCTTGCCCGCCTGCTGGATGCTATTGCGGCTTATGGCCTTCTGGAAAAAAAGGAGCATCAATACAGGTTGACCGATGCCGGCCGGTTTTTATCTGCGAATCATCCTGAAAGCGTCCTGCCCATGGTAATGCACATGAACGAGCTGTGGGACGGGTGGAGCCGGCTCACTGATGCCGTCATCAAGGGCAGGAGCCCGCAACCCAAATCTGTTTCCGATAAAGACGAACAGTCGACCCGGGCGTTCATCGGGGCCATGCATGTGGTCGGTCAGCAGCTTTCCCGCGAGATCGCAGCAGATCTGGATTTGTCGCCTTACCACAGGCTTCTTGATATCGGCGGGGCAACCGGGACGTATACCATCGCCTTTCTGGAAAAAAATCCGGAATTGCGGGCGGTGATTTTTGACCTGCCCCAGGTGGTGCCTTTTGCCGAAGAGCGGATTGCGGGGGCAGGGATGACCGACAGGGTTGAGTTTTACGGCGGTGATTTTTATAACGACCCGCTGCCGGGCGGATGCGACCTCGCGCTTTTGTCCGCGATTATCCATCAAAACAGTCCGGCCCAGAATCTTGAGCTGTACAGAAATATTTTCCAGGCCCTTCTGCCCGGCGGAACCCTGTTGATCCGCGACCACATCATGGAAGAAGATCGGGTTCATCCGCCGGCCGGCGCGATATTTGCCATTAATATGCTTTCGGTTACAGAAGGCGGTGATACCTATACCTTTACGGAAATCAAGGAAAGTCTGATCTCAGCCGGGTTTGTGGATGTCCACTGTCTGCGGCAGGGAGAAAAGATGGACGGCCTCGTGAGAGCGCAAAAGCCCGCCTGATGTCAAAAGTGGGCCTTATTTGATTTCAGACAGGATTGTTCTGGCTTCGGGCCAGTCGTACAGTTCGGCATCCCAGATGTAGGTGGGGTTTTCCGTGTTGATGCAGCGCTTCAGTTCTTTGATGGCTTTTTCCCAATTTTCCCACGAATCCGCACGAATGGTCGCGAATAGGGGGCGGTGGCGGTTGTCAAAGCAAGTTGCATGAAAAAATTTCATCCTCATTATTCCCCGTCTTTCAGCCGGCATTCGTCGGTCTCGTCCGTGCTCGCGGTCTGGCACCAGTCGCAGACATCGGCGAATTCATCGATCCAGGTTTTGTGCCAGAGATTGACGCGGCTGCAATAGGCGGCCCGGCCGATGAGGTGGGCGGCCACGGGCGCGGTGAGCAGGAGAAAGAAGACCGCGGCCAGTGCCCGGAGCGTGGTGCCGGGATCTTTGGCGAAAAACGCCAGGCCCAGAAAGATCAGGCCCGATCCCAGTGCGCCGGCCTTGGTGGCGGCGTGCATGCGGATGAGGGTATCCGGCAGCCGGACAATGCCAAGCGAAGCGACAAAGGCGAAGATGCCACCGGCAATGAGGAGCAGGGCGGTGATAATGTCGGTCATGGGATATAGTTCCTTTCTTCCTCCTTGTCCGGTCGTCTGGCCAGGCGTTCCCGGAACCGGGCCAGGGCCACGGTTCCGAGAAAGGCGATCAGGGCATAGGCAATGGCCACGTCCAGAAATGCTTTTTCGCCGGAATACACGGTGAGGGCACCCAGAATGGCCACGATCAAGACGGAAATAAGGTCCAGGGCCACGATACGGTCGGCCGGGTCCGGTCCGATCACCAGCCGGATAAAGGCCAGGCAGAGGCCCATCATCAGCAGGACGAGGGTGATCTGGGTGGCGGTTTTCAATAACAAGCTATTTTCCATACCGGTCATCGAAGGGCCTCCAGCACTTTTTTTTCAATGCCCTGTTTGATATCACGACGGGCGGTCTCAACGTCGTCCAGAAACATGACATGCACGTACAGGGTTTTGCGGTCGTCGGACACATCCAGGCTCAGGGTGCCCGGCGTCAGCGATACCAGGTTGGCCACCATCATGATTTCAAAGTCCGATTTCGCATCCAGGGGCACGGCGATAACACCCGGCTTGCTGATGTGTCCGGGGGTGATGACATCCCATAGAACGCGCAGGTTGGAGATCAGAAGTTCCCGGATAAAATAAAAAACCAGTTGCAACACCTTGCCGACCCTGGAGAAATAGGTGTTGGGACCGTACAGCGGCCGGGTGACCCACAGGGCCAGGTAACCGACAATAAAGCCGGCGGTAAGGCCGCTCAGGTTGAATTGGCCCAGGATCACGCTGAACCCCACCGCCAGAAAGATATTCAGGACAAACAGGTTGCTCATACGCCCCCCAGTACGGTGGTGACATAAATTTCAGGGTGAAGCAGCTCATGGGCCGCCCGTTCGGCCAGGGCAAAAAAGGGCGCGGGCATCAGGCCGATGACAATGGTGATGGCCACCAGCACGGCAATGGGCAGCATGAGCCGCATATCGGCTGTTGCCCGGATGCCGCCTTCAGACGGCGCGGCATTTTCCGGGACAGGTTTCCAGAAAGCTTCCCCCCATATTTTGGTCATTGAATATACGGTGAGCAGTCCCACCACGGCGGCGGCCCCGGCTGCAATCCAGGCGTTGATCTCCAGGCTGGCCCGGATCAGAATCATCTTGGCCCAGAAACCGGACAGCGGTGGAAACCCGGCCAGGGAAAAGGCGGGAATGAAAAACAGAAACGCCAGAAACCCATGGTGCCGGTAAAATCCGCCCAGCCTGTCCAGTTCCATGGTGCCGCCGATGCGTTGGCAGACGCCGCTGATCAGAAACAGGTTGGCCTTGACGATCATGTGGTGGAGCAGGTAAAAAACCGCGCCGGTAATGGCCAGGGGCGTAAACAGGGCCAGGCCCAGCACCATGTAGCCCACCTGGCTGATAATATGAAAGGACAGTATCCGCCGGAATTCGTAATAGGCGGCCGCCCCCACCACACCGGTTACCATGGTGGCGATCGCGGCCACCAGGAGCAGCCCATGGGTGTACGCGATGTTAAAGGTAAAAACCAGGGTGAACATCCGGATCAGCGCGTAAACGCCCACCTTAGTCAGAAGGCCGGCCAGAATGGCGGACACGGCGGCCGGCGGTGTATGATAGGATGCCGGCAGCCAGAAAAAAAGCGGGAACAGACCGGCCTTGATGCCGAATGCTGCCATGAACACCACTGCCACGGCTGTGAGAAGCGCCTTGTCCGGTACCGCCTGTACCACGCCGTGCAGGTCTGCCATGTTCAGGGTACCGGTCATGCCGTACAACAGGCCCAGCCCGGCAATAAACAGGAGAGTGGACAGGAGATTGAGCATGACATATTTTACGCCCCCGTCCAGCTGGCGGGTTTCGCCGCCCAGGATCAGCAGGCCGAAAGAAGCGATCAGCATGACCTCGAACCATACATAAAGGTTGAACAGGTCGCCGGTTAAAAAAGCCCCGCAGATGCCGCCCAGCAGAATGTGCACAACTGGATGATATCCCGCGTATATCAATGGGTCGTCGATGTCGGCGGTGGAATAGGTCACCACCGACAGCCCCAGAATGCCGGTCACTGCCACCAGAATTGCGCTTAAATGGTCCGCCACGAGGGTTATGCCGAAGGGCGCCGGCCAGTTGCCCGCCTGCATGGCGATCATGCCGTTGCGCGTGGTGTAGACCAGCAGTGCCGTACACGCCCCGAAATGGAGAACGGCGCCGGCAAGGCTCAGTATTTTGTGCCGGCCGGGGTTATGACGGCAGAGCAGGCAGACCGCGGCCGCCAGGAAGGGAATGATGATAGGCGAGATCAGCAGCCAGTTCATGCGTTGTTTCCCTCCGGATGCGGGTTCCCGGTTGGATGAGCGTCATATGCCGGTTCGGCGATGCGCATTTTTTCGGTCTCCACCGTTCCCGTGGCCTGGTAGGCCCTGTAAAAGAGGATGAACACAAAGGAGAGCAGGGCGAAGCCGATGACGATGGCCGTGAGAATCAGCGCCTGGGGCAGGGCGTTGGCAACGGTTTCAGGTGGCACCTCAGCGCCTTCCGGAATAAGGGGCGGCCGGATGCTGAACAGGCGGCCGGCTACAAAGATCAGGAGGTTGACCGCATTGGTGGCGATGACCAGGCCGAAGATATACCGGATCGTATTGCCCGACAACATCAGGTAGATGCTGGCGGCGGTCATAAGGCCGCATAGCAATGCCAGAACAAATTCCATATCAGCTTTCCTCCAGGGCCAGGATCAGCGTCAAAATGGTACCCAGTACGATGAGATACACCCCGATATCAAAAAACAGGGGGGTACCCAGGGCAATTTCATAATCATGGCCAATGGTGAATGTCCACCACACACCGGTCAAAAAGGGCTGGCCTGCGATACTGCCTGTCAGACCGGAGACCAGGGCCAGGAGCATCCCGATGACAATCAGGTTACGGGGATCGAAGCGAAGGGCCCGGCGCACCGAGGCCGTGCCCTCGGCGATGGCATACAGGGCAAAAGCGGTCCCGGCCACCAGCGCGCCGGAAAATCCGCCGCCCGGTGATTGATGGCCGCGAATCAGCAGGTAGATGGAAAATACCAGAATAAGGCTGACCAGCAGCCGGGTAGATGACCGTAAAATAAGCGATTGCATAATTATTGCCCCCGTTTCTGATGGATCAGGGCGAACCCCGCCAGGCCTGCGGCCGCCACCACGATAATTTCCCCCATGGTGTCCAGGCTGCGGAAATCCACCAGGATCACATTGACGATATTCTTTCCATGGGCCGCCAGGTAGCTGTTCTGCTCGAAAAAAGCGGTAAGGGAGAGGTCCGGTTCGATGGCCAGCACGGCCAGCAGCAGCGAAGTGACCAGTATGCCGGCGGCGCCAGCCAGGATACCGTCCATCAGGCGTTTGAGATGCTTTGGCGGCGCGGTTCGTTTCAGGGCCGGCAGCTTCAGCAGAATGATGGAAACGATGACCACGGTCAGGGTTTCGACCAGCAGCTGTGTCAGGGCCACATCCGGTGCCCCGTAGCTCAGAAAGACGATGGCCAGGCCGGCGCCGATAACGCCCAGGGCGCAGATGGCCAGCAGAAGAACCCGGGTGAGCAGCACCGTGATAACCGCTGCCGTGATCAGGGCGATCAAGAGCCATTCCCGGATGGGCAGCATCGGCAGGCTCAGGGCCGGCGGAATATCGATCCGGGTGAACCAGGTATATCCCGTCACCACTACAAAGGTGGCCATTACGATGAAGAGGTAGCGGTGCAGAGAACCGTTTTGCAGCAGCCGGGCCTGAAGGTGGCCCAGCCAGGCCACGCCGGCGATGCAACCGTCATACGCCCGGCCGGAGGTTATGGGAAGTCGCTCTACCGTTCCCCGCAGCAGCCGGAAAAGAGGCCGGTGTGCCAGGTAGAAGCAGCCCCCCAGGATAAAGGTCAGAACGCTCAACAGCAGCGGCATATTGATACCGTGGTAAAGTTCCAGTTTGATCTTGTAAGGCGATTGATGAAACGCGCGTACTGCCGGCTCCACAAGCCACTTTCCCACCCATTCGGGAATGATCCCGAAGACGATGCCGATGCCGCCCAGGACTACCGGCCCGACCCACATGAACCCGGACGCCTCTTTGACGGCAGACAGTTCGGGCCGCGGCCTTCCCCAGAAGACCCGCACAATCAGGATGCCGCCCACGGCGGTCATCAGGGCATTGGCCAGCACGGCTGCAGAAACGGCCAGGTGCGGGCACATTGTTTCAGCCAGGGCGCCCTTGTACATTATTTCTTTGCCGATGAACCCGAAAAACAAAGGGAACCCGGCCATGGAAAGGCAGGCCGCCACCGCGCTGCATGCGGTAAACGGCATGCGGGTGCATAGCCCGCCCAGGTTTTCCAGTTGCCGGGTGCCGGTCTGATGATCAACGATGCCCGCCATCAGAAACAGGCCGGATTTATACAGGGAATGCACCAGCAGAAAGGTCATGGCCGCGGTAAGGGACGGCGTGGCCCGGCCGCCTAAAAACATGGTCATGATGCCCAGGGCCGTGATGGTGGTGTAGGCCAAGATTTTTTTCAGGTCGGACTGCCCCATGGCCAGGATGGCGCCGCCCACGGCGGTTATCGCTCCGGTGATCATGAGCGTGGCCGTCCAGGTGGCTGTTCCGCCGAGAATGGGGTGAAACCGGGCCAGCAGGTAGATGCCGCCCTTGACCATGGTGGCGGAGTGGAGAAAGGCGCTGATGGGGGTGGGGGCGGCCATGGCATTGGGCAGCCAGAAATGGAACGGGAACTGGGCCGATTTGGTAAAGGCGCCCAGGATAATGAGCACGAATATGGCGCTGTAAAGCGGATGGGATCTCAGCGCATCGGCATGAACGGCCAGGCCGGATATATCGGCAGTGCCGGTGATAATCTGAAGCAGCAGAAAGCCGGCCAGCAGGGCCAGGCCGCCGGCACCGGTGACAAGCAGGGCCTGACGCGCACTGTGACGGGATGCTGCTGCTTCATGCTCAAAACCGATGAGCAGATAGGAGAAGATGGTGGTCAGTTCCCAGAACACGAACAGGGCCATCATGTTGTCGGCGCAGACCAGCCCGAGCATGGAGAGCATGAAGGCATGGAGGAACAGAAAAAACCGGCCGGTCTGGTGATGGCCGTGCAGGTAGTTTACCGAATAGAGGGTAACGAAAAAGCCTACGGCGCTGATGATCAATATGAAAAGCAGACTCAGCCCGTCGATGTTAAAGGACAGGAAAATGTCCAGGCCGGGCACCCAGGGCAGGGAAGGGCGCATAGGACCGTTTGACATGACCGGCATCACCAGGGTTGCGGCACCCGTGAATATAAGAAGGGGCAGCAGGGCGGTGCTCCGCGCGATCCAGTCACTGCGATGGTTGTCGGTTTCGTTCATTCAGTGTGTCAGCGGTTGTTTTGTTGGCTGGTTTGTTTTTCAGGTTCTTGTCGCATGTCATATCCTCTGTCATGGCCAGGTAAATTAACCCGGATTATAACACGGTGATTTTCTTCCGGTCAATCCGGACTTGAAATCCGCTCAAGGATTGACGGATTCGTAAAAAGCTTCCAACCCCGTCGCGGCGGTATTTTTGCAGGAAGTAATTTGCTCCAAGCATTATACTGCAATTTGCCACAGACCCACACAGACGCACACAGACAACGGCGGACAGGTTTTAGTAAAAAATAATGTCTGTGTTTGTCCGTGTGTGTCTGTGGCCAAAAATCTGTTTGGCTTTTGAAAGGAGTTCCTTGGAAGCGCCCGGCGCCACGCGCGGCGTTTTTGCAGAAAGTAACGTACGCGAGAGTTGGTTCTTCACCGCTATTTGTGCTAAATGCCCCATTTTTCTTTCATACTTTTCTTTGCTCGCCCAAAGAAAAGTATGCAAAAGAAAGGGCGCCCCGCAGCTTGGCCTTCGGCTTCCCTCGCAGGAACGGTTTTTTCGGCGCGGGCAGAAACTCGCCTGTCCTTTCGTGCAGATGCGTTAAACCTCGTCTGCTCAAACAGTCTGCCCGCGTCTTGCGGAAAAAACCGCCCCTGCTCGGCTGCGCTGCAAGGGGCTGGGCACGTGTTGCTGTTCAGTTGTTCCGGCAAACTGAAAAACCCGGCAACAAACTGAAAAATTGAATAAAATTGATATGTTGACAATAAATTGACGGATTAAGTTCCTTGGAAGTCGCTTGCCGACGGCAAAGTAAAAAGTTCAAGATCAAGGCGTAGATGTATCTTTCGTCATGTCACGTACGGCTAATGTCTGTGTCTGTCTGTGTGCGTCTGTGGCCAATTTAATCTGACGATTGTCGTCCCGGGGAATCATTGTTTCGCGAAGGTTCCCTGACAAAGCACAGCAATGTCCCGCCGATGATGAACAATCCCATGATGGACAGCACACCGTATCGGGACGAACCGGTGAGCAGGGTGGTCAGACCCATGAGGGACGGGCCCAGGATGGCGGCGAATTTGCCGAAAATGTTGTAAAAGCCGAAGAATTCCGCGGACCGGTCCTTGGGAATCATTTTGCCGAACAGGGACCGGCTCAGGGACTGGATACCGCCCTGGGCAAGGGCGATAAGCCCGCCCATGGTAAAGAAAAGAATGGTTTTTATGCCGGGGTCATCGATCACAGGCAGCAGAAACGCCACAAAGGTGAGAAAAGCGTAGATGCCGATGCCGGCGAGAATCATGGCCCGGGCTGATATACGGGATGCCAGAAGGCCGAAAACAATGGCACAGGGCCATCCCAGCACCTGGATCATCAGCACCACGGCAATCAGGGCGGGCTGGCCCAGTTCCAGGTCCATGCCGTAGGCCATGGCCATGCTGATGATGGTGTACACCCCGTCGATATAAAAGAAATAGGCGATCAGAAAGAGGACTATGGGCCGGTAGTCTTTTATCTGTTTCAGGGTGTTGGCAAGCGTGGTAAGGGAATCGATGACCGGATTGCGGACCGTACGGGTAAAGTGGACCTGCCGGACGGATCTAAGGACCGGCAGGGAAAATACGGCCCACCAGATCGCGGTGATCAGAAATGCGATGCGAAATCCGGACGCGGGAAATGCCGCTGTACCGGCCATCTGTTGAGTGATCAGAAGAGCGGCGATAGCAAACAGAAAGGGAATAACGCTGCCCACATAGCCCCATCCGAACCCGTAGGCGGATATCCGGTCCATGCGGTCGTTGGTGGTGATGTCCACCAGAAAGGCGTCGTAGAAAATGTTGGCGCCGGCAAACCCGATACGGGCGATGGCATACAGAATGAGGCAGAACAGCCACTGGTCGATCCGGATCAATAGGAAAAGCAGAGTGGCAAAGACGCCTGTAATGATGGCGGTTGCAAACAATCGCTTTTTGTTGCCCCTGTAATCGCCCAGGGTGCCGAGAAACGGTGCGGCCAGTGCCACGATAAAAGAGGCGGCGGAAACGGTAAACCCCCACAAAGAGGTGGCGGTGTCCGGATCCATGCTTCGGGCGGCATAGGTTTTAAAGAAAATCGGCATCAGGGTGGTGGTCACGATCAGCACGAACGCCGAGTTGGCCACGTCATACAGAATCCAGCTTTTCTCCTCACGGGTCAGGGGCATGGTTGGTGTTACTCCGGTTGGTGTTATCGTTTGTTTTTTGTATCAGGTGTTGCTGACTGTGTTGGTATAAAAGGAGAAATTGGAAATTCGAAATTTGACGGCGTCGTCCTCCAATGTCGAATTTCCAATTTCAAAAATGCCCCCCCCTCACGTTTTTACTAATAAGATATTAAATCTGTGTATCTGTCCAGCCTGAGGCTTTTGCCACCGCCTTATCCCATTTGCGGCAGCGCTCGTCCCGCTCTTCCGGGGATATGGCGGGCTGCCACTGGCGGTCTTCCTGCCAGTTCTGCTTCAGTTCAGCGGTTTCAGACCAGAACCCGACGGCAAGGCCGGCCGCGTATGCCGCGCCCAGTACTGTGGATTCGATGGCCGATGAACGGATCACCGGCACTTGAAGAATATCCGCCTGAAACTGCATGAGCAGGTTGTTTCTGGCCATACCCCCGTCGGTTTTCAGGTGGGGCAGGGTGATGCCGGCGTCTTTTTCCGTGGCCTGAAAGATTTCATATACCTGGAACGCCGTGGCTTCAAGGGCGGCGCGGGCAATATGCCCCTTTGTGACATAATGGCTCATACCGATCATCAGCCCCCGGGCCGTGGGGTCCCAGCGGGGGGCGAACAACCCGGAGAACGCCGGCACGAAATAAACGCCCCCGTTGTCATCCACGGTCTCCGCCAGGGTTTCGATTTCCGGGGATTCGCTGATGATGCCGATGTTGTCCCGAAGCCACTGAACCAGGGAGCCGGCAATGGCAATGGAACCTTCCAGGGCATAAACCGCGGGCTGGCTGCCGATTTTGTAGCCCACCGTGGTTAAAAGGCCGTGTTGAGAGTAAATGATCTGAGTGCCGGTGTTGGCCAGCAAAAAGCAGCCGGTGCCGTAAGTGTTTTTGGCTTCGCCGGTTTCATAGCAGACCTGGCCGAACAGCGCGGCCTGCTGATCGCCGAGAATACCGGCAACCTGAGTGTCCGGGGCCAGCCCCCACCCGTCGGCAATAGGCCCGTATACCTCGCTGGAGGGCTTGATTTCGGGCAGCATGGATTCGGGGATGCCCATTGTTTCGAGAATGGCGGCATCCCAGGACAGGGTTTCCAAATCCATCAGCAGGGTCCGGCTGGCATTGGTCACATCGGTGATATGGATGCCCTTTCCCGGACCGCCGGTGAGCCACCAGATCAGCCAGGTATCCATGGTGCCGAACAAGGCGTTGCCCTTATCCGCGGCATTTCGGGCCGCATCCACGTTATCCAGTATCCATTTGATTTTCGGGCCCGAAAAGTAGGTGGACAGGGGCAGGCCCGTGGTCTTTCGAAATCGGTCCGGACCGTGGTCTTTGCCAAGGGCATTGCAGATACGCTCCGTGCGGGTATCCTGCCATACAATGGCGTTGTAAAAGGGTTGGCCGGTGGTTTTGTCCCAGACCAGCGTGGTTTCCCGCTGGTTGGTCACGCCCACGGCCGCAATGGCGCCGGGGTGGATGCCGCCCTTTTCCAGGGCTGCCAGTATGACGGCGGCGGTGTTGTCCCGGATCTCCATGGCATTGTGTTCCACGTGATCCGGCCTGGGATAGATCTGCTGGTGCTCCATCTGATGACTGGCAATGACAGCGCCGGTTTTGTCAAAAACCACGAACCGGGTGCTGGTGGTACCCTGATCAATGGCCGCGACGTATTGTTTTGTCATACGATTCCTCTTTTTTATGGAAGGCTAAAGCCTTCCGTTACATGAATTGAGGCCATTATCGAATCAGGGGATATTGCCTCGGTTTGTGTAGCGGAGGTCTTTAGACCTCCATACGTTACTTGCTGCAAAAATACCGTCGCGGCGGCGTTGAAAGCTTTTTGCGAAGCCATCGTTACTGCCGAAGCACGTCAATCATGGAGTACACCCTGCCGGTGTGGCCCTGGTCGATTTTGCCGGCAAGGTAACGCACTGCATCCAGGGTGCCCTCGGCATATATATCCCGGCCGTTAATATTGTGGGTGAATTCGAATTTTGCGGACCCATCCGGCGATACCAGGGTGTAGGTATGCCATCCATGGCCGCCCAGATGTTGCCTGGGCACCCCGAGTTCAGTCTCCTGCACAACGGGGTTCCGCTCTTTAATAATGTCGGCTTCTGAAAAATCTACGCCCAGCTTGTTGAAGTACTGGACAATGGCCTTGGCCGTGCCGCTGGTGTCGGCCTTGCCCTGCTGATGGCTTTCCCGGACAATCATTTCATAGCCCTTGAACAGACCCGGGAAGTTCTCCGCCGCATAGGCCATCATGGCCTGAAATCCCACGATCTGTTTGGCCATGTTGGGGGCGATGACCGCGCATGTTTCTGATTCAGTGACGGTATCAGTCAGGGCATTCCGGTCGCCGCCGGTGGTACCCATAACAAAGGGGAGATGGTTGTCGCAGTAAAACCGGGCATTGGCGTCAACGGCTGTGGGATGGGTGTAGTCGACACTGATGAACCGGCCGTGTTTGCCGATAATCTCCTGAATGACCGTATTGCGGTCGTCCGGCCGGATAAGGGAGACGGGGGTACCGTCCACATCAGCCGTTTCCTGTTCAATCTCCGGTCCGGTCAGGGACCAGGGAAGCAGCTCAAACCGTTCGTCTTTTGCCGCATGGCCGGCAATGATCATGGCCACATTGCCCGGCAGCCCGTTTATCATGAGTTTCAGTCGGGACATAGATCCTCCGTTTTCTGGAATGATTTTCAAAAAAGAAATATATCAGAATCCGTTGACATTTAAAAATGGAAAGCGCTATCGCCCATATCGATGATTTTGTAAAATTTTTGTAAAATGCCAAGAAACCATTTGTTCTTTTTCTGCCGGATCTGTATAAATCGGGGAATGGCTGGAACCTTGGACATGCTTGGCGGAGAATGCCACACAGTTGTCCATTTCTTATTTTTAAACTATTTTAGGGTCAAGATTTATGCTGAGTTTTCTGCCCGGCCCCGTCCGCGGGGTCATGTCGCTTTTTTTGTATGTGGCCAATACGATATTCTGGTGTATCCCTCTCTATACGGTCTCAATTTTAAAATTTCTTGTGCCGATAACCGCTTTCCGGGATATTTGCAGCAAAATTCTTGTTTCGCTCGCCTTTGCATGGGTAAACTGCAACAATATGAACCAACGCCTGCTCAACCCCATGGATATCCGGGTAAACGGCCTTGAAAAGCTCAACCGGAAAGACTGGTACCTGTTTATCGCCAACCACCAGTCCTGGGTGGATATTCTAATTCTTCAGCGCGTATTTTATAAAAAGGCGCCGTTTCTGAAGTTTTTTCTGAAAAAGGAATTGATTTGGGTACCGATCCTGGGGCTTGCCTGGTGGGCGCTGGATTTTCCTTTCATGCGCCGGTATTCGGCGAATTTCCTGAAGAAGCACCCTCATCTCAAGGGCAAGGACATCGAGATCACCCGAAAGGCATGCCAGAAGTTTTCCCGGTCTCCGGTATCGGTGATCAATTTTCTTGAAGGCACCCGGAATACTCCGGAAAAACATGACAAACAGAAATCGCCTTACACCCATCTTCTCAAACCCAAGGCCGGCGGCATCGCGTTTGTGCTCGCCGCCATGGGAGAGCATTTGAACAGTATCGTCAATGTGACAATTATTTATCCGCCCGGTCCCAAAAGCTTCTGGGATTTTGTCTGCGGCCGCATCGACCGGGTGTTTGTGAATGTGGAAATTCTGCCCATTGCCGAAGTGCTGATCGGTGATTATTTCGAAGATGAAGAATTCCGAAATCGGTTCCAGGTATGGGTAAATGATCTGTGGGAAAAAAATGATCTGCGGATCACCCAGATGAAATACGAGAACTAACTTCAATTTTTGTTTTCAATCATGGCTGCACTTGTGAATTTGCGGGGGGCATAAGACCGTCGGATGTGGCTGAAATACCGATTATGCCCGGCTTTTGTATATACGCATACCCTCTCGTTTTCACGCTCCTGCGCGGGAACAAAGAATATTATTTTTTAAAAAAGGGGTATCGCCATACCCCGGGAAAGACTGTTTTGACAATGCTGAAAAAATATCGCCTGACAATTGTTCTTATTGGGGTTGGCCTGAGTTTTGTTCTCCTTTTTGCCTTCCTGGCACTCCTGGGTGAAAACCACAAGGCGAATGATACGGTGAACCGGTTTTTTAAAAACATTCAACAGCAGAACTATGCCGCGATATACAGCAACCTGTCCACCACCGGCGAAGATCGATTCCGAGACAAGGAGGAATGCGCGGATTTTGTTTTTCTGTTTGAACTGGCGCTGTTGAAGAAATTCGATCTCCTGGAAAAAAAGGATTACATGGTGGACATTCGCAAGAGCCATTTCTGGATCCCGTTTACGGGAAACGATCAGATGCGGGTGGATGTGTTTCTGGAACCTCAGGACAGTGAAAGCCTGCTTGAGCTTGTGGTGGAAGATGACCGGTTTATTCCGGACCTGCTGACCCTTGAAAGAGATGACCGCAAATGGAAGATCCGTAAAATCGATCTCGACAATCCGGCGATCCGGCCGCTTTACGACCGTCTTCGGGATCAGTTGATGATTGAGCGGTATGTCACCGTTAACGACAATATATTAAGCCTCAAGGAAAACCATATCGATCTTCGCAGGATTTCTCCAACCCGCGAACGGCTGCTGCAATATGTA
The DNA here is from genome assembly GCA_034189225.1 of Thermodesulfobacteriota bacterium. Lineage (GTDB taxonomy): Bacteria > Desulfobacterota > Desulfobacteria > Desulfobacterales > Desulfosudaceae > JAXHTY01. The sequence continues at coordinate 9,280 of JAXHVL010000041.1, read as the reverse complement.
TTTGAGAAAGCCACCCGCTTAATTGTTCGGTCTGAACCGCCGGTCTCAGAGCACGTTAATCGGTGAAATGGCCTATCTGGCCGGCGGATTCCGTACCGCTTTGAAAGAACTGGAGAAATCGCCGCCTTCGCAGGAACGTCTCTTGCTGCTCAAGGATCTGGACGATGCCGTGGGTGCCACTGAAACATCCGTGGTGGTTGAACATCAACACCCAGTTCGCCGTGGCAACAGCCATATTCAGCGCTTTAAAACCGGAGGGGGCGGAACGCAGGCTTTCAGCGGTCCGCAGGCAACTGGGTAAAAAACGCTCCGCCATCCGGACGGCCATGCGGCCCCAGATTCTGTCCAGTTTTTTGTATACCTACAGAGATCTGACCAATAATGAAATTCTGGCCTATATTGATTTTGCCACCTCCGAAACCGGCAAAAAATATCACACGGTCATCATTGACGGCGTCCAAAAGGCTCTTGTTAAATCCAGCACCCAGTGGGGGCAGCGGATCGGGGATATATTGGCGCAATAGAAAATAAAGGGGTTGTTTTTATGACAATGTCGCCCGGTTGGCATTGGCCACGGCTGACTTTTTGGCGGTGGCCTGGCGCACCATGTCCAGGGATTGGCTGGCAGACTGCGGAAACCCCTCGATATCCTTGGATATCTCAAGGGTTTTCCCCTTTGCATCGGCCAACACCGCCCGGCCCAGGGGAGTACGGGTAATGACAGTTGTCCAGCCGTCTTTTGCGCCGATGCCGCCAAATGAGATGTCGGCGTATTCCGCGGAATAATCCCGGCAGTAACGGCAGGCATAGCGCTTCATGAAATCAAGGGCTTCAAGGGGGAGAGAGACCTTGCGCCCGTCTTTTAAATGCATCATGAAGTTTTCCTTGATGTTGACCTTCTCGATCTCTTCCCAATGGCAGTCGGCGAGTTTTTCCAGTGTTTTAATGGCATCTTCATCAATGATGAAATTCCCGGAACAGAAAAGCCCCAGGCAGAATTTAATGGCATCAGAGGGGACGATCCCCAGTGCTTCAATTTTGCGAACGGCCTTGATCTGGCAGGGCGTGCCGACCAGAGCGATACGGTTCAGCCCCTTCTCCATAACGGGCCGGAATTCCTGAACCGACGGAGAATAGGTGGAATAGTCATGGCCGAAATTACGCATGCCGTGGGATGTGTCGAAGAAGAAACCGGCCGAGTCAATAATGTCTTGACGCGTTACGGCAAGGTGTGGTTCACGGTTGAACGGACCGGTCTGGTGTGTGACGATGGCCCCGTCAATGCGGCCGGTGTCAAACAAGTGGACCAGAATGGCTGTCACAACGCCGCCGTCCGTTCCTTTTTTAAGGGTTTCAGGGGCCAGCGCCCGGGCCGTGGTCAGTTCAATGACCTTGCCCATGGGGGGCTTCCAGGAGACCATCTTATTGGTCTCGGCTTCCATCTCGCCGATTTCCGGGCAGATGGTATAACAGAGACCGCATTCGATGCACTTGTCCCGGTCTTTGAACCGGGGCATGCCGTTTTCATCGGCCTCAAGCGCGCCATAGTTGACAGAGGTGCAGAAGCTCACGCATCCGCCGCAGTGGTGGCACAGTCCCGGTTTCTGTACTTCTTCGATCAAATCCACAAAGGTTTTCATATTTCCTCCTGAAACGGAGTGTCTTATGTTTTTTTGTTCACCGCAGAGCGCTGCGGTGACAATCCCTGTCAATCTTATATATTTCTCGTTCCCACGCTCAGCGTGGGGACGAGGGAGCAAAAACAAACAAAATCCCCTTAGAAGCATATTTCAGATGGCAACGTAAAAAGTTCAAGAGCAAGGCGCCGATGCATCTCGAGGAATGGAGCGTACTGGCTGTACGTGACATGACGAGAGATGCATCGCAACGCAGCTATTGAGCTTTTTACGAAGCCATCTATATTGAAGGCCTGGGAGACAGCCCTGATGCCTTCACAATCTCCGGCACCTTTTCTTCCCATTCAATGGCCATGATATGAAAACCATGGACGCCATCGACTTCCTTGAGTCGCTGAATCGATTCTACGCACATCTTGATACCTTCTTCGGCCTGTTTTTCCTTGGGTGTGTCAGACAGGCGTTTAACCACTTCGTCCGGTACATCCATGCCCGGTACCCGGTTTTTCATGTATTTGGCCATGCCCGCGGATTTCATGGGGGTTAGCCCCGCCAGAATATGAACCTTTTCGTGAAGGCCGCGGTCCCTTGCCTGTTGCATCCAGGTTTCGAATTTGTCGAGATTATAAATACATTGGGTCTGAATAAATTCAACGCCGGCGGCGATTTTTTTTGCAAGCCGGGGCACCCGGATTTCAAAGGGATCGGCAAAGGGGTTGGCCGCCGCCCCCACGAACATGCCGGGTGGCCGTTTGATTTCGTCCCCGCCGAGAAATTTGCCTTCGTCCCGCATGTGCCGTACGGTCTGAATGAGTTGCATGGAGTCGATATCGTGTACGTTCTGGCCCGTGGCGCAGTCCCCGAAGCTCTGGTGGTCGCCGGACAAACAGAGGATGTTATGAATGTCAAAGGATGCGGCCCCCAGAATATCGCTCTGAATGGCGATCCGGTTCCGGTCGCGGGTGACCATCTGAAGCACGGGTTCAACGCCCATCTGCTTGAGGTGGATGCACGAGGCAAGGCTGCACATGCGCGTCATGGAGGTCTGGTTGTCGGTAATATTGATGGCATCCACATAATCCTTGATGAGTTCGGCCTTTTCCTTGATGGCCGCCGGATCGCTGCCCCGCGGCGGCCCGCATTCAGAGGTCACGGCCAGATGGCCTGCATCGAGAATCTTTTCCAGTCGACTGGGTGTCTTTACGCTCATATTTGCAAGTCCTCCCTGACAACGGTTCGCGGTCCGCCGGCCCGTTCATTGGACCAGTCCTTCAACGGGGCGAGCTGTTCATAGTCTTCCATCCGGTTGAGCGCCTTCAGGCGGTCGACAATCAACTGCCATGCACAGTCAAGCTCTTTATTGATCTCGCATTTGCCGTTAGTGGAGCCTCCGCAAGGGCCGTTCAATATGCGTTTGGCGCACCGGGACACCGGGCAGACGCCGCCCGTGCCGGCCAGGACGCACTGGCCGCAGCCCTGGCAGCGTTCGGCAAATACGCCGGGCGATTCAACCACCCCCATAAACGTCGTGTTCAGCGCCGGATACACCGGTATTGCTTCCAGTTTTTCCGCGGTAAACTGAACCCCCACACCGCAGGCGGTGGAGAGAACCAGGTCGTACTGATTCAACGTTTCCATGACGGAATCGTAAAACTCGTGCTCGCACTGCCGTTCGATACCGGTGTCTTCAATTTCCATGGCAACGCCTTCTTCGGTTGCCTTCATTCGAAGCATGGAAGCAAGGATTTCGGCTTCTTTATTGCCGCCGGCCTGACAGACGGCCACACAGGTGTTGCAGCCGAACACGAGCACGCGTTTGAAATCCTTAACCATGTCCCATATCTCTTCAAATGGTTTTTGCTCACCGACGATCATATGGGTCTCCTTGATTATTGATTAAGTATTATGCACCGCCGGAGCGCGGAAAAAAATTTTCCTCATCTCTGGGTTCTCCGCGGCTCAGCGGTGAAAAAACATTATTCCTGATGCATTAATGCCAACCGGATCGGCGACGGGCCCAGCCGGCGGACGGTTTCCGTAAATTCCGTGCATATTTCCGCCCAGCGGGGGCCCATGGCCGCGGACAGGTTGAACATTTCAAGCCGGGCGGGATCGATATCCAGTTTTTCAACCAGGGTTTTGACGTAACTCACCCGCTTGGCCGCTTTTGTATTTCCTTCCAGGAAATGGCACTGGCCTTCCAGTCACCCGGCCACGAATACGCCGTCCACCCCCCGCTCAAAAGCCCGCAAAAGATAGGAATGATCCAGTTTGCCGGTGCAGGGCAGGCGGATCGTCTTGACGTTGGACGGGTAGGAGAGTCGCATGACCCCGGCCAGGTCCGCGGCCGCAAATGCGCAGTAGTGGCAGGCAAACGCCAGGATGTTCGGTTCCCAGCCTTCAGGCGCGGTATGGGGTGCTTCGATGGATGAGGTTGCGCCTTCCCGCGTTTCGGTTGCCGCCTGTTCTGTCATGAGCGTTTTCCTTTTTCAAGTTGCATCGTTTGTTAATGTTGCCACAAAGTTCACGAAAGGCATTTTACCGCTTTTTTTTGTCCTTCGTGTGTTTGTATGGTGAAGACATATTTTCGTTTCCGTGTATTTCCGTGGTTGTTTATCAGCCGCAGACCGCACGGAAAAACAAATTTGTTATACAGCCGCGTCAATCATGGCGATAATCTGGTCGTCCCTGAAGTTATTCACCTGGAACGCCTTGGCCGGGCAGACGCCCGCGCAGATGCCGCATCCCATGCACTTGATTTCATTGTGGCTGATCCTGCCGTCTTCATCGATGAACGGGGCGTCAAACGGGCATACCCGGAAACAGGCCAGGCAGGACATGCAAAGATCCCGGTCGTGTTTGGCAATAATGCCGGATACGTTTAATCTGTCCTGGGCCAGCAGAACACCGGCCCGGCCGGCCGCGGCCAGGGCCTGACTCACGGTCTCGTCCAGATTTTTGGGCGCGTGGGCAAGGCCGGCCACAAAGATACCCTCTGAGGGAAAGTCCACGGGCCGGAGTTTGACATGGGCTTCCAGAAAATAGCCCTCGGCATTGCGGGTCAGCTTGTACATTTCGCCGAGCTTTTCAATGGAGGGATGCGGTCGTAACCCTGTGGACAGGGCCAGGTAGTCGGCATTGATCACGATATCCCGGTTCAGAATATAGTCAAAGGCGCGAATGGCGACTCCCTTGTCCGTGATGGTGACCTCGGGCGGATCCTCGGGAACGAACCGAATAAACAAAACCCCCAGTTCCCTGGCCATGCGGTAATAATCCTCCCGCAGGCCGTAGGTCCGGATATCCCGGTAAAAGATCGTGACCCGGCTGTCCGGCGAGGCCTTTTTAACAGCAATGGCGTTTTTAATTGCATCCTGGCAGCAGATACGGGAACAATAGTTGACGGGCTCTTCCCGTGAGCCCACACACTGGATCATGGCGATGCCCGCGCCCGGTGGCAAATCGTCCGCTGCGATCCGTTTTTCCAGTTCCCGCTGGGTAATGATGTTATCCGATTCGTTGTAGCGGTATTCGGTGGGGTCGTATTCGGTTCCGCCGGCGGCCACGATGATGGTCCCGTGGTCCACCTGGGTCCCGTCGGTGAGGGCGGTCTGGAAATTGCCCACAAACCCGCCGGTTTTTTTGACGGTTACACCCGTGTGCACGGTAATGTTGGGGTGATTTTCGGTTTTTTCGATGATGTCGGTCAGAAACGCCTGGACATCGCTGTTGTCCAGGGTACGGTAAACGTTTCGAGCAAGACCGCCCAGAACCGGTTCATTCTCTATTAGGTGGACGGGAAACCCCTGATCGGCCAGCGACAGGGCGCTGGTCATGCCGGCCACGCCGCCGCCGATCACCATTGCGGCATGGGTCACATCCACGGATTCGGTGACGATGGGCTCGAAATTTCTGATTTTCGCGATGTGCATTTTAACGATCTGGATGGCTTTTTCCGTGGCGGTTTCGGTCTGGCCCATATGACACCAGGAGCATTGTTCCCGGATATCGGCCAGCTCAAACAGGTACTTGTTGAGGCCGGCGTCCCGGATAGTGTCCTGAAACAGGGGCTCGTGAGTGCGAGGGGTGCAGGAGGCCACGATCACCCGGTTCAAGTTGTGGTCCCGTACCAGTTCCTTGATGGTTTCCTGGCTGTCCTGGGAGCAGGCATAGAGCAGGTCGGCAGCATAGGCCACATTGGGCAGGTCTTTCACCGCTTCTACCACTGCTTCCACATTCACGGTCTGGGCGATGTTGATACCGCAGTGGCAAACCAGCACGCCTATGCGGCTTTCTTCGCCGCTGACCGCCCGTTCTACAGGAAGCTCCTTTTGAACCACTTCCGTGCCCCGGCCCTCGCTCAGCAGGGCCATGGCGCTTCCCGCTACAGCACTGCCCTGAATCACGGTTTCGGGAATGTCCTTGGGCCCCTGATACGTGCCGGTTACGTATATGCCGGCCCGGTCCGTGGCAACCGGGGCAAAGGGGCTGGTTTTCGCGAACCCGTGCTCATTGGGCGTTATGCCGAAAAGCTTTGCGAATTCGAATGCGTCGGCGTGGGGTTCCAGGCCGATGGAAAGCACCACCATATTAAAGGTTTCTTCCACGACGGTGCCGTCCGTTTCGGCATACCGAAGCGCCAGGTTGCCGGTGCCGGCCTCTTCGTGAACGGCGGATATCATGGCCCGGTGATACCGGACCCCGAATTCATCTTTGGCACGATCCACATATTTATCGAAATCTTTGCCGAAGGCCCGCATTTCCATGTAAAAAATGGTGGGTTCGATGCTGTGGTCGTGCTCCTTGGCGATGACCGCCTGTTTGGTGGCGTACATGCAACAGACGGAGGAACACCAGGGGTTGCCATGGTGAGGGTCCCTTGAGCCCACACACTGTATCCACGCGATTTTCCGGGGATGTATCTTGTCGCCGGGGCGCTTGATTTCCCCCATGAACGGACCGGAGGCCGAAAGAATGCGTTCGAACTGAATCGAGGAGACCACGTTGGGCCAGCGGCCGAATCCCAGTTCCTGGTGTCTGGCGGGGTCGTGGCGGTTCAGGCCGGGAGACAGGATAACCGCGCCGGTGTGAATGCGGATTTCTTTTTCCGTATCCTCGAAGTTAATGGCTTCTGCGGTACAGAATTTTTCACAGGCCCGGCAACGGCCCCGCTGAAAATAGAGGCAGTTGTCCCGGTCGATGACCCGGGTGTTGGGAACAGCCTGGGCGAGCAGGGAATAGATGGCCTTTCGCTTGGCCAGCCCCTGTTCGAATTCACTGGTCACCAGCTTGGGGCATTTTTTTTCGCAGATGCCGCACCCCGTGCACTTGTCCGCATCCACATAGCGGGGCTGCAGTTTCACGGTCAGGGTGAAGTCGCCGGGCGCGCCCGTTACGCCGGTCACTTCGGCAAAGGCATGGATATCCACGTTGGGATGCCGGGCGATTTCCACCATCTTGGGGGAAATCATGCACATGGCGCAGTCGCCGGTGGGAAAGGTCTTGTCCAGCATCACCATGGTGCCGCCCAGGGAAGAATCTTTCTGAATAAAGTGTACCTTGAATCCACTGTCCGCGAGGTCCAGCGCGGCCTGCATCCCGCCGATGCCGCCACCCACGATAGCCACGGAGCCGGCTGTCGGTCCGGCAGAAGACGTTTGATCACTCATAGGGTTCCATCTCCTTGAAAAGGTCAGTCCCGTCAATAAAGTGCCGGTCGATCTGAAGGTCGTGAAAATCGAGGCCCATGGCCATGCCCAGCACTTCGGTAATAAAAAAAACGGGCAGCCGTTCCTCGATGTTATATTGTTTGCAGAACGCCTCCTGGTATGCATCCAGGTTGAGCTGACACATGGGGCAGGTGGTGATGATACAGTTGGCACCCCTGGCGATGGCATCGGTCATGATTTTCGACATCAGGTGAAAGGCAGTATCCGGATCGTTGACCGCGGCCGATGCGCCGCAGCAGTTGGTTTTATAATTCCAGTCAATGGCATGGATGCCCATGGCCTCTATCAGGGTATCCATGCCAATGGGATTTTCAATATCGTCGGAAACCGGCACATCAAAGGGAAACCGCGTAAGCATGCAGCCATAGTAGCACACGGGTTTGAGCCGGACCGGCTTGGATACCAGGGCGTCGGTGAGTACGCCTGACTCAAGGGTGGTTTGCAGCACCTCCAGGATGGAGGAGACTTTCAGGGGACCATCGATTTTTTTCCCAAGCCCTTCGTTGATCTCTTCTTTTTGTTCGGGGTGGGCCGCCAGGTAGTGCTGGGCCACCAGGGTCCTGGAGTAGCAGGCCGAGCATGGAATCAGGAGGGTATCGAGGCCGCTCTGGGCGGCGATACCCACATTCCGCGCCGGCATGGCAATGGCCAGAAAATCGTCGGTTTTGCCGGCGGATGTGGCTCCGCAGCAGTTCCAGTCTTCCAGCTCCACAAGGCGGATGTTGAGTTTATTGAACACCAGTTGGCATTGCACATCATAAAGTGCCGAGGATTGTTTCAACGAACAGCCGGGGTAGTATGCCAATTGCATGGGTGACCTCACATTATCCAAAGTAGCGACTTTTGCCGGATTTGTGTCGTTTATAAAGCTGCTTGATTTCTTTTCTGCCTTTTGCGGAAAGAAATTTGAAATGCATCCGCCGGAGCCTGAGCATGGCAAGCCCCAGTTGCATCTGGGCGGCCAGCTCCCCGCCAATGGCACTTATATTCATGGTTTTGATGTTGGAAATCGTGTTTTTCAGTTCATATATGCCCATGAATTCTGTCTCATTCACGCGGCCCCGTCGCACGCCCGCGGTCAGGAATGCATCATGAAAATGGGCGATCCGTTCATGCCGATGCTGGTTATGATGCGTCGGGTGATGGGATTCCTTGGCCATTTTTTTCAGGGTTTCGGTAATCCGGCCGGTCTGAATATTATTGGGACAACGGATGCCGCATTTGTAACAGGAGACGCATTGCCAGACCAGGTCGTTGTTAATGGCGTTTTCACGGTCGCCGGTTGCAATCATCCGGATCAGCCGGTCCGGGGTGAGATAGCCGGTTTCGTCGGCCACTGAGCAGGCGGCGGCGCAGCGCCGGCATTGATAGCAGGCGGCAAGATTCTGTTCTGATCGGTCCATTACCTCTGCCAGCAGCGATGATGCGGCGTCCGGTTGTACGTCAAAGGCAGGCTCCGTCATGATCATTGACTCCCTGGGTTAAGGTAAAGCAGATAAGGTTGTCTGTCTTTTTCTGAATACGGGGAAGAAGTGACATCCCTTGCTTAAGAATACAAGATCAGGGGATGACGGGTTTTGATGGGATGGAGGGAAAACAGTATAGGGTAACTGCGCTGTTGCATGGGGTACCTCCTGTTTTAAGCGGTTTGTTCGAGTGGTACGTTCCGTGCCGACGGCTCAAGGGCCGTCAATATGATGCAGCGTGAGTGTTAATCGTTTTTAATCGATTTACCAATTGCCCCTGTCCCTACATATAGAAAATAAACACTGTTCTGTCAAGGATAATTATTGTTGACGGCTTCGTAAAAAGTCCAATTTCTTTGTTGCGCTGCATCTCTCGTCATGTCACGTACAGCTAAGTACGCTCCATTCCTCGAGATTTGCGCGCCTCGAACTTGAACTTTTTACTTTG
>JAXHVL010000040.1:0-33403 GCA_034189225.1 Thermodesulfobacteriota bacterium | reverse complement strand
AAGATTGCTTCGCCACTTCTACCTTTTCGTGATCGTAATCGACTGCCGTTTGATTAACCACGGAATACACGGAAAGGGCACGGAAAAAGGGAGCAAGATGGTTCCTTCCGTGCTCTTCCGTATATTCCGTGGTTAAAAAAGGTGCTTTGATTTTAAATGAATTACTGGTCTGACTCAAGGTTAAAGCCCTCGCCTTTAGGCGGGCAGATTTATCACTCCCGTTTAATGTGCTATGCATCGAATAGATGCCGGTTTTTTCCGGGCATCTATTCGATGCATATATCTTCGTGCCCTTCGTGGTAATAAATATCAGCTCAAATGAACCACGAAGCTCACGAAGGGTGAGTTCAAGAACCATGTGCCTTCGTGTTTCGAATTTAATATTGAGTACCATTTTGAACCTGAGAAAGATGGTAATTTCAAGACGGAACATTAACGGGTCTGTAGACCCGTATCCCGGCTTTCAGCCGTTTGTTTCAACCCGTCCCGCCATAAAGGCCGGGGTGGTTGTTGAGTTTGCCGTCCCAATGTCGATTTTTGACGATACCTCTCTCACAACACCGGCTTTTTCCGGGCAATCCCCAGCGCCTGCTCCACGTTCCACCCCACATGCAGCAGCTTTGCCTCGTTAAAATGATTGCCCGTCAACTGAAGACCGATGGGCAGGCCCTTTTCTGAAAACCCGCACGGTACGGACATGCCCGGCACACCCGCCAGGTTCGTGGACAGGGTGAACATATCCGACAGATACATGGTCAGGGGGTCGTCGGTTTTCTCGCCGATGGGAAAGGCCGGCGTGGGCGCCACCGGCGATGCAATCACGTCGCACTGCTCAAACGCCTTTTGAAAATCCTGCGCAATCAGGGTCCGCACCTGGGAGGCCTTGCCGTAATAGGCGTCATAATACCCCGCGGACAGGCAATAGGTGCCGATGAGAATCCGTCGCTTCACCTCGCCGCCAAACCCCTTGGACCGCGTGGCGGCATACATATTCAGCAGGTTGTCCGCGGCTTCGTCCCGGAACCCGTACTTCACGCCGTCATACCGGGCCAGGTTGGAGCTTGCCTCGGCCGGTGCGATCACGTAATAGGCCGCCACCGCATATTCGGTGTGGGGCAGGGAAATCTCCACGCAGGTGCCGCCCAGGGACTCGATGGTGTCAATGGCCCGGCGCACCGCCGCCTGAACCTCGGGGTCCACCCCTTCGGCATCGGCATACTCCCGGCAGATCCCCACCGTCAAGCCCTTTAGCCCGTCGGTCAGCGCCGCGGTATAATCCGGCACCGCGTCCGGCACGGATGTGGAATCTTTGGGGTCATAACCGGCAATGGCGGAAAGCAGCATGGCGCTGTCGGTCACATCCTTGGCCAGCACCCCGATCTGGTCCAGGGACGAAGCAAAGGCCACCAGCCCGAACCGGGACACCCGGCCGTAGGTGGGCTTGATCCCCACCACCCCGCAATGGGACGCGGGCTGCCGAACCGAACCGCCCGTATCCGTCCCCAGTGCACCGAAACACATATCCGCAGCCACGGCCGCGGCCGACCCGCCGCTGGACCCGCCCGGAATGCAGGACAGGTCCCACGGGTTATGGGTCACATGCATGGCCGAATGCTCCGTGGAAGATCCCATGCCGAACTCGTCCATGTTCAACTTGCCCGCCATCACCGCCCCGGCATTGTTCAGCTTCTCAATCACCGTGGCATCATACGGCGGTACAAAATTCGCAAGCATCCTGGAAGCGCAGGTGGTCCGAAGCCCCTTGGTACAGATAAGGTCCTTGATGGCCAGGGGAATGCCGGTCAGCGGCGATGTATCGCCCCTGGCAATCCGCTGATCCGCCGCACCGGCCTGCTCAAGGGCCATTTCCCCGGCCAGGGTGATATATGCTCCCACCTTATCATCCACCGCCGCAATCCTGTCAAACACCGACCGCGTCAGCTCCACCGCCGAAACATCCTTTTTCCTCAGACGCTCCGCCGCATCATGCAATGTCAGCTCAAAAAGTTCCATTTATATCTTCTTCTCCGTTAAAAACCGCAGCCTGTGTAACGGAAGCCTTCAGGCTTCCACATAAAAACAGACCCACTTCCTTCACCCCTCACGCCGCGGCTGTGTCACAATCCAAAATAATCATATTGGGCGTCATTGCGAGCAAAAGCGAAACAATCTCACCCAATTTACACCTTATTCCACGTTCCGTAAGGATTTTTTCTCGCCAAGCCGCCAAGATCGCCAAGGATGTTGTTCTCATTCTCTGCGATCTTTGCGTCATTGCGAGCATCAACTTTTTCTTAAACTGGCAAATTACCCGTCGTGGCCACGCCCACTCGCTGGAATGCCACACGAATTCGCTTTTAACTTCCAAGGAACTCCTTTCAAAAGCCAAACAGCTTTTGGGCCACAGACACACACGGACAAACACAGACATTTTTTACCAAAACCCTCCGCCGTTGTCTGTGTGCGTCTGTGTGCGTCTGTGTGCGTCTGTGTGGGGCTGTGTGGGTCTGTGTGGGTCTGTGGCAAATTGCAGTATGATACAGATCCCGATAGCGAGACCAAAGCTTTGGTAAAAGTTACTTACTGCAAAAACACCGCTGCGGGGTTGGAAGCTATTTACGAAGCCGTCTTTATTCAATAATCTTCGGCACCTCAAACATTCCCTCCTCCGCTGCCGGCGCATTGGCCATGATCTCATCCCGGGTGCACGCCGTCTCCGCCCCCTCCTTGCGAAAGGCATTGGTCACGGAAATAGCATGGGCCATGGGTTCCACATCCTCCGTGGCCACCTCGCCCAGCTTGTCCACATAACTCAGGATATCGCCCACCTGGCCGGCAAATGATTCCAGATCATCCCCCGCCATCTCCAGCCGTGCCAGCTTTGCCACATGCTGTATCTCTTCGGTCGTTATCTTCATAAACCATCATCTCCTTACCAGGTCCTTATCCCGGCTTTTTCGGTCTAAAATATCCTGTCTATCGGAAAAATTCAACCTTTTCACCGACAGCCTGTCAAACGGGACTTACACAGTTACCCCCGTATCCGGGGAATACACCTTTACCCCGGCGTCACATGAAGTGATTATTGAAAAAGCATCTGATGAAAAAATCGTCCAGTTCGAGGCGATGGGGTCAACAAGGAAGGCGACGGACTCAATACGATCAAGCTTTTGACCTTGTTGCCTCTGATAAAGGAGGCGTTTCTGTTTTGCGTCTGTCCAAGCATATTGATCGTGGCCTACAGCTCCCAACATGCTTAAAAAAATTCGAACAGCAATGGCTCAAGGACTTTATTTCCGGGGAAGCCATACTCAATTTTCTGGCCGAAAAAATTCTCCCGCTGGAAAGTGATCTGGAAAATAATTATGAGTACACCAGCTCCGTTCACAAGGACAAGGAACTGACCGAAACCGAGGCTAAAGAACTCAATAAGCTGCTCACCTTTGACGACGAGGCCGATGTCGTTCCGCCGGAATATGAAAGCGGCTATGACATGAGTGAGGACGGCAACTGGGAAACCCTGCTGGAGTTGGTGGCACAGTTGATCTCCCAGAACAAGTACATGATCCTCAAAGAAATGGTCAAACAGGGCATGCTCCGCCTGGTCATCGAGAACGGCGTTATCGAGACCCGCCTCCATTTCTACGCCTACAGCACCAAGCGCAACTACGAATATCTCAGCCATTATCGCCGGGATACCACCCGAAAGACCAGCGGCGGCGGTTTAAGCGGCTCCCTGTTCGGTCTTTTCGGCGGCGGTTATTCCAGCAAAACCACCAGGACCTCGATCAACGTGTCCACCGCCCGGTCCGGGGAAACCACTAATGACACCACCAGAGTGCATCTTTACGGCGGGGTCAAACTTAACTTTAAAACCGATTACCTGAAGTTGACTGAATAATGGCGAGCGAACCCCAACTGGATCTGACGGAATTCGTATCCAAACTGATTCATGACACCTTTAACGCCATCACCGTCAGCTCCAAGGAGCAGGCCGAGGCCTATTTTGAGCTGACCAGGCTGGCTTCCCTGGATTACGAGTCTTTTCGCGATAAATATATCACCGGCCAGGCTGTGGATGAGGAGTTGACCCGCTTGTTCCCGTCCGGAGGTGATGATCCGGCGCGCCCCCACCTGGTTTACGCGGGCGCGCCGTATCATTATGACGAAGGCTCCGGCCGGGAAACACCGGCGCTGCATGAGTAATCGCAATTCCGGGGACCAATTCCGGGCAATTCCGGGCAATTCCGGGGACATGATACTTAATTCCAACCGGAAAAGACACTGGATAAACCGTTGTTTTTCATGTTCGCGCCGCCTGCGGCGGCGCTTAAATGCGGGCGTTCGCTTTGAATAACGACTATTTTTCGAAAAGATCGGAATGAGTTCCTGTTCTTTCGAGAAATAAATCTTCTTGTGTGATTCGGTAGATCAGAAGCCAGTCAGGTTCAACATGGCAATCTCGGTGATTTTTCCAGTTACCAGATAATGGATGGACACTAGATAAAACGATTTATGAGGATATATCGAATTTTTATAATCTCAAAACCGAGAATTTAATCAATTTCCGAAAGATACTGTCGTACATGGCAACGATCCCACCGGGGGAGTTGAATCGAAACAGCAGATAAAGGATCATCCGGACAAGTCCTTTGTTGTGAAGGAGGATATTTTGTATCCCGTAGCATCGGCACCCGAAATAGGCTGTTTCTTCCATTTTCGCGTCAAATCCAATGTACTTTCACCGGCAAAGGCCCCGGTCCGAATCCCGGCCAGGCCCGATTTTCATCAAACAGCGGAGCTGGCTGCCCCCATGGCGGAGGGTAAAATGGCAGTATTCCAGAATCTACAGGGATATAAACTGATTCTCCTTGCAAAAATACATGCTTTGATGTATTTATTCCATTTTGGGGAATTGTTTAAATGAGCAAGAACATTGAGCAGGTTTCACGGACTAATTGCCTATGCCGAAAACACAAAAAGAAAAAAAAGGCTGGAAGGGGCGGCTGATTGTATTGCTGATCGCCCTGATCGTGCTGGCCGCCATTGGCATTGCCGGTACGGTGCTGGGTGTTGATTACCTGGTGGATATCTGGTGGTTTTCCGCCCTGGGGTACGGGTTTTATTACTGGCAGCGGCTGCTGTACAGCTATACCGTGTTTGGCGCGGTTTTTCTGATTTTCTTTCTTTTCTTTTTTGTCAATTTTCGTTTTGCGGTCCGTTCTTTTCAGGCAACATCAAAGCGTGATCACAAAACAGGTGACAAAACGGAAGGCCGCTTAAAGACCCTGCCCGGAGCACCGTCTTTCTGGGCCGGCCTGTTGGCCGTGGCCTTAAGTATTCCGCTGACGTTGCCCATTTTTCGCAACTGGCAAACCTTTCTGTTTTATATTTTCGGTCAGCAGACCGGTACGGCAGACCCCTATTTCGGGCGGGACGCGGGTTTTTATCTGTTTCAATTCCCCTTCTACACTCTGATTCAATCCCGGCTGCTGCTGGCGATGGTGATTCTGCTGGCGGCTCTGGTACTGCTGTACGTCATCAAAAATCATCGCCGGCAACGCCCTTTAAATGCTTTTGAACGCGGCGACCGCTGGCACATCATTATCGCCATTCTGCTGCTCACCGGTGTGGGTATATGGGACTTTCTGCTGCAGCGCTACGGCCTGCTCTATGACAACACCCATAAGCCGCTGTTTTACGGTCCCGGCTATGTTCAGATGAAGGTCATCCTTCCGCTGATCTGGGCGTGCATCATCACACTGGTTCTGGCTGCCCTGGGATGGATCGTTATCTTTTATCGACACAAGGGCTATCTTTTCGGCCCGGTGCTGATCCTGCTCTTCCTGGGCGCGCTTTGGCTGCGTCATACCCGATATCTGCCGGAAATGGTTGAAACGTATGTGGTCAAGCCGAATCAACTGGAAAAGGAAAGCCCTTTTATTGCCAATCATGTTCAGGCCACGCTGAATGCCTATAAACTATCGGGTGTTGAGACAAGAGAATTCCGGCATGAGGGGCTGCCGACCATGACGGAAGTGTCCGTCATGGAAGATATTTTGCACAACATTCCGGTGTGGGATGCGGAGACCCTGATTGACGTATTTGAGCAGCTTCAGGAACTGCGAACCTATTATATCTTTCCCACTGTCAACGTGGGCCGTTACCAGGTGGAAGGCCGGCAGCAGCAGGTGTTTTTGGCCCCACGGGAAATTGAGTTTGACAACCTGCCCGGCGAAGCCATTAACTGGATCAACAAACACCTGACCTATACCCATGGCTACGGCGCGGTCATGACCCCGGCCAGCCAGAAGGGCGGAGAGCAGATCATCTGGTATCTGAGCAACATACCACCGGAATCCCGTTATGGCCTGACCACTGACCAGCCGGAGATCTATTACGGGCTGGGGAAATACACCTACAGTATCGCGCCCAACAACTCCGGTGAAATGGATTATCCCGCCGGCAGTACCAATGTCCAGAACAATTACGACGGCCTGGGCGGTGTGCCGTTCTCATCCCTGGCGCGCAAAGCGCTGCTGGCCTACGCCTTTAAAAACAAAAAGATCTTTTTTTCAACCCAGATTACCGATGAAAGCCGGATATTGTTCCGGCGGAATATTGTTGACCGCGTGCGGCACCTGGTGCCTTTTCTCAAACTTGACAAAACCCCTTATCTGACGGTAACCGCCGATGGCATCTACTGGATCGTTGATGCTTATACCACTTCCGGCCGATATCCCGCATCCGCCCCGCAATCCTTAAACGGCGATACTTTTAACTATATCCGGAACTCGGTTAAAATCGTGGTGGACGCATATAATGGCACCATTGATTTGTATGTGTTCGATGAAACCGATCCCGTTATCCGGGCGTATGATGCCATCTATCCCGGGTTGTTCAAATCGAAAACAGAACTGCCGCCGGCCCTGGAAAAGCATATCCGTTATCCAAAAGATTTTTTCGATGTGCAGATGAACATCTATGCCGCCTATCATCAGACAGAACCCCATGTTTTTTACCAGCAGGAAGATCTGTGGACCTTTGCCGACACGGCCATCGAGAATGTCACCCTTCCGGCAAGTCCTTATTACGTTACGTTGGATCTGATCCGAAAAGGCCGTATGGAATTTCTGCTGCTTCAGCCCATGTTCCCAAAAAAACGGGACAATCTCCGCGCCGTGGCGGTGGCCGGATGCGATCCGGAAAGTTATGGTAAAATCATTGTCTATGACTTCCCCAAGGGCCAGCTGGTGTATGGACCGGCCCAGATCGATGCCCTGATCAACCAATCGCCGGATATCGCCGAACAGTTTACCCTCTGGGACCAGGCCGGTTCCTCTGTCGTCCGCGGCAAGATGCTCATCCTCCTGCTGGAAAACAGCGTCCTGTTCATACAACCGGTTTATCTGAAAGCCACTTCCCGGGTGAAAATCCCCCAGCTCCAACGTATTATCATGAGTGAGGGCGAAACGGTGGTGATGAAAAAATCGGTCCAAGAAGCCTATGCCGCGCTCAGGCACCTGGTCGATGCCCCGTCAAAAGATGCCGTGGAAATCGAAACGCAGATGGACAGCCCCCCGGAAAAGCCGGAACCTGAACCTGAACCTGAACCGGAACAGAAACCGAAAACGGAAACGCCCGTGCCCCAACAGCAGGGCAATTCCGGAAAATCTTAATCCGTCGAATTCAGGGTTTTGCCCAGCTGGGTGGCAAACACCGGGTGGGACAGGCCGTTGGCATACCAGATGTAGCCGGTAACGGATGCCGTGAAGCTGATGCGGGACGTGTCAAGATGCTGGTTCATGCGCTGGTTTTATGATGCCCAGTCAATGGAAATCTTACGGCCGGATTGAACGCAATCTCTCAAGAAAACAGTAAGTTTCTGCATATGCTTCAGAACGTTGAGCTGGGGGGCGTCATTGATATGCCGGACAAGGGGCTCGACAAATCTATGGATTGGCGGTAAGGTTGGGGTGCTAAAAGAAAGGGGAAACTTATGACCAACTCCAGCAACACCCATCTTAAATCCTTCGGCTATGTGCTCTGGATATTCGGCTTTATGGGATGCCACCGGTTTTATTATGGCAGGCCGGTGACCGGTACGATCTGGTTCCTGACACTGGGCGTGTTTTTTATCGGGTGGATCATCGACCTGTTTCTGATCCCGTCCATGGACCGGCAGGCGGACCTGAAATTCCAGCGCGGCCGGCTGGATTATTCGGTGGCCTGGGTGCTGCTGACCTTTCTGGGGATTTTCGGGATTCACCGGTTTTACATGGGCAAATGGGTGACCGGCATTGTCTATCTTCTGACGGGCGGCATCTTCGGCCTGGGATACCTGTATGATCTGTGGACCCTGAACGGCCAGGTGTCGTACCTCAACAGGACCGCACTGCCGGGCCGGTAAAGATACCACCTCAAGGGCCAGACTCTGTAAACCAAAGCGCCTTGCTCACCCCTTATGGCGCCGGGCCACCAGGGCGGCGATCCAGTCCGAGGGGGTCCGGGTGAGGCGACCGTTGCTGATCCGGTGCCAGAAAATCAGGAATTTGGCAGCAAACCCCGGTATGACGAGGAACTTGTTTCGGCGGATACCCCGGACGATAGTTCCGGCGGTGTATTCCGGTTTCAGGCGGCCGGCCAGGCTCTTGATGGCCCTGCCTTCCGGCGGAAGGGTCACTGCCTCTTCTTCGATAAAGGGCGTATCCACTTCCGGCGGGCACACCACGGTAACCTTGATGTTAAAGCGTTTCAGCTCGGCGCGCAGGCACTCGGAAAGCCCCACCAGGGCATACTTGGAAGTGCAGTACAGCGAATAGCCGAACATGCCGATGAGGCCGGCGGCGGACGAAAGATTGACGATATGCCCGCCCCCTTTTTCCTTCATAAACGGCAGGACCGCGCTGATGGTGTTGCGGGTGCCGTAAACGTTGATGCGCATGACCCGGTCAAAGGTTTCATACGTGATGTTTTCAAAATAGTCGGCGCCGCCCATACCTGCGCAGTTGATCAGGATATCCGGAATGCCGTGGGTTTCCACGGCGGCCTTGACGGTGGCATGCACGCCGTCGTTGTCGGCCACGTCCATGGTCATGGCCGCGACCCGGGGAAAGGCAGGGCCCTGGTTTGCCGCCTGCCGTTCGATATGCCGGCAGGCCTCGTCCAGCGGTGCCTGCTTTCTGGCAAAAAGCACCAGCTGGCAGCCGTTGGCCGCGAGCTGGCGGGCGGTTTCCAGGCCGATACCGCTGGAGCCGCCGGTGATGAAAGCGAGCTTACCTTGTAGTTGTGTCATGATTTCCTCCATCTTTTGTGAGGGTTTCCATGTATGCCCGGGTGCGGGCCAGCCCTTCTTCATAGGCGACGCCGGGGTCGGTTGACCACGCGGCGGCCGATAAAACCGGTGGCGCCGGTGACAAGCACCGGTTCTGCAATGGTACAGGTCATGTGCATGTCCTTTCTTTTTGCGTTCACCTCAGACCGGGGTGATGCCGGCGTCGGTATAGATCCGGCGGCAGCGGTCCAGCACGGCGTTGTTTGCGAACGTGGTCATGGTGCTGTCGTCTTTGTACGGGTCTGGCACGCCGAGCTTGTCGGTTTTTTCATGCCAGAGCGGGTTGTAGGCCAGCAGGGCGGCCTCGCTGATGCCCAGGGATTTCAGGTAACCGGCAATGGCGCTGATGTTGTCATCGGTGTCCGTGATTCCCGGGATCAGCGGCGTTCGCGGCAGGAGCCGCTTGCCGTCGGCGCCCGCGGTTGCGGCCAGATTGCGGAAGTTTTCCAGAATCCTGCGGTTGGACACCCCGCAATATTGCTCATGTGCCGCTTCATCCATCAGCTTGATATCAAAATAAAAAATGTCCACGTGGGGATAGACCCGGTCTATGAACCGCTCCAGATCGAAGTATCCGCAGGTTTCCACCAGAGTCTGAATATTGTTTTCTTTGAGCGCGGTCAGCAGGCGTCCGGTGAAATCCATGTACAGGGTGGGCTCGCCGCCGGACAGGGTGACCCCGCCGCCGGAATTGTCGAAAAAAGGCTTGTCCGGCAGCACCGCCCCAAGTATTTCATCCACGCTCATGGGGGTTCCCACCCGGCAAAGCGCGCCGGACGGGCAGGCATCAACGCAGAGAAAACAAAGGTCGCACTTCTGCCTGTCGATATAGCCGGGATTGTCCGGCGAAAGAGCCCCGCGCGGGCAGACCTCCCGGCATGTGCCGCAGCCGATGCAGGTGCTGGCATCAAAAGAAATCTCCTGCACCGCTTTCTTGCTTTCGGGGTTGTGGCACCAGATACAGGAGAGGGGGCAGCCCTTGTAAAACACCACGGACCTTATGCCCGGCCCGTCGTCCAAGCTGTTGCCTTTTATTTCCAGTATCAGCGGTGTGTGTGTGTCCGTTTCCGTCATCGATCTTCCTGTTTCGTGTTAACATTCATTCTTCGTCAGGCCATGCCGTATTCGGTCCGTTCAATGAGTTCCACCTGCATATCCCTGTTCAGAGACACGAAATAAGCGTTATACCCGGAGATCCGCACCAGCAGGTTCTGGTAGTTCTCGGGATGGGCCATGGCATCCTTCAGGGTATCTGACGACACCACGTTGAACTGCATCTGCATGCCGCCCAGGTCACTGTAAGTTTTCGCATACGAATAAATGGTGTCCACCACCTTTTCATGGGGATCGCCGGCCGCAGGCACGATCTTCACGTTAAAGGCAATGTTGTTGTTCATCATGCCGGGTTCCAGGCTGGCCACGTCCCGAATGTTATCCAGGATGCTCTGGGAGGCATGGGGTTCGGGCGTCAGGCCGGGCGTGAAAGCCTTGCCGGAGAGCCGCCCCGACGGCAGTGCGCCGGTGAGCGTGCCGAACGCCACATGGTTGGACATGGACCAGAACCCGGCCGTATAGGGGCCGCCCCGGTAATTGGTATGGGCCTTGAAGCTGTCGTGGGCCAGGCGGGTGATGCGCCGGGCCATCTCCAGGGCCTCGGTGTCGCCGGAACCGAACAGCGCCACCCGGCTTTTCACCCGGGCCAGCAGTTCCGGGGCGTTTTCAAAATTGGTCCGGACCGCCTCGATCAGCTCGGGAAAGGACACCGCCTTTTCTTCAAACACCAGTTTCCGGATCACCATCAGGGAATCGGTGATATCGGCCAAACCGATGCAGGCCGTGCCGGAGGAGTTGTACAGGGCGCCGCCTCTGGTCACATCCCGACCGCTTTCCTTCGGCCCCTGGATCATGGCGGAAATATACGGCGTGGGCCGAAGCGTCTGGTGGGCCTCGCCCAGCAGATTGTTGTATTCACAGGTCTGGTCGGCCAGGAACCGGAGCTGTTCGGCAAAGGCATCGAAAAACGCCTCAAAATTCTTTATCTCTCCGCTCGCTATATCACCCGTTTCCGGCCCGAGATGCCAGCGCATCAGGGGATGGTACCCATTGTACAGCGCCATTTCCAGGGCGGCCACCATGTTGAACATCATGCAGTTGGTATGGCCGATGTGCCGGCCGGAAAGCGTCGGCTCCACGCATCCCGTTGCCGACCAGTCCCGCAGGTGTTCCACCGGATAATTAAACTCGGCCAGGGACGCCATAACCGCCTCATCGCTGTGAATGGACGGCGTGGCCGTGGTGTTCAGGTTCACCTCGCAAAGCCGCTTCAAATAGGTGTCGCTGTTCTTCTTGTGATGGTAGCGGGCGTTCACGTTGGGGTCCCGGATACAGAGCATTTCCGTGACCTTGAGAAAGATATAGGTCATGTCGTTGACCGCGTCGTCGCCGTCGGGCGTGACGCCGCCCAGGGTGATGGCCTGGTCCGAAGAGCTGCCGCCAAACAGATAGTTGCCGATGTCCGGAACCAGCGGCAGGTGGTCGGTGCACCGCATGTAGAAACAGCCGATCAGTTCGATGGCATGCCGGATATAGGCCTCGCGCTCGGCCTCGGTGGACAGGCCTGCCATGTCCGATTCGAACCAGGGCTGGAGCCACTGGTCCAGCCGGCCCAGGGAAAACCCGGCGTTGGTGTTTTCCATGTGCACCCCCACCCACAATATCCACATGGCATTCACCGCATCGTCCAGGCTGGTGCAGGGCCCTGCCGGCACCCGGGCGCAGATATCCACCAGCTTCTCCAGTTCCGCTTTCCGGCCGGCATCTGCCGTTACGGCCGCCAGCAGGCTTGCCTCGGCGGAAAGATTGGCGGCATAGGCGTTGATGCCTTCCAGGCTGATCTTCATGGCCGTGAGGGTGTCGCGCTTCTGCTGTTCCGAAGAGGGGGTCTGTTCCAGTTCCGCGTCAATCTCCTCCATGATGCCGCCGGTGCCCAGCCGAAGCACCCGTGGATAGTCGATAATGGTGTGGGACAGGGCCACGGTCTTCCAGAGGAAACAGGCGGCAAACCGCTCGTCCAGCTTCTGGCAGAGGGGGTAATCTTTTTCCTGCCGGACCCACTCCCGGAAATTCCGTTTCAGCCAGAAGGGGAATACCCTGTTATGAAGGACGTCGATGGTTTCCGGCGACACCTCATAGGGGTTCACCGGCCGGTAGGGAGCGGTGAGCAGCTCCCCCCAGATCATGGTGCCGTGGGCATCCGGATAAAGCACTACCCCCACTTCCTTTGTTGTCGTGGTGCCGGCGATCAGGTCGTTTGTTCGAATGATGGGCGCCCGGTTTTCCATAAGATACTTGAACCCATGGGCCTGGCGAAGTTCCGGGGTCCATGGGCGGCCGTCCTGGCCGGTTTCAAACCCGTTTTTCCGGAACCAATCCGTGAGCAGCAGCGGCCGCTCATGGCAGATGGCCGCCTTTGTTTTGAGGTGAATATCCAGAAATTCCGACAGCCGGGGAAAATCCGACAGGCTGTATGTTTCCAGGTAGGAATTGGCCAGCCATTTGACTCCGGGGTCCGGCATGGATGCGCTGAGCTGTTTCAAGACCCGTTTGTCAATGCTCTGCCGGGAGGCATCGGCCATATTATAATCCCGGTTTTCCGTTTTTGTTTCCTTTTTCAGCTTGCCGATCTGGACCCGCTTGAGCAGCAGGGAGAGATAGAAATTAAAGAGCTGGAGATAGCCCAGGTTGCCGCGGGTCACCATGCGGTTTTCCATGAGGGTGACCATGAGCTTGTTGGGCGGCATACGCACCGCCTCCATCATGGCGGTTTCATCCCTGAAGATCAGCTGGGCGTCTGGCATGGGCGGGTAAGCCTTGAGCAGCCGCACCAGGCCGTTGGTAAAGGTCAGGGCCTGTTCCACGCTGCTGTTTTCCGTTTTGATCCCGAAAGTGAAATTAAGCCACCCGTCATCACACCGGAGATACCGGTTCAACCTCGGGCGGACGTTAAAATTGAACGCGAAAAACTTGAGGAACAGGCGCGTCAGGGTATTGCTTATGCCTTTTCTGGGCGCTGTCATGGGGCACCTCCATTATTGATGTCTTCGTAAAAAGCGGCTTACCCCGCTTTGCAGTATTTTTGCAGAAAGTAACATACGCGAGACTTGGTCTTTTACCGCTATTTGTGCTGCTAAATTACATATTTTTCTTTGTTCGCCCAAAGAAAAGTATGCAAAAGAAAGGGCGCCCCGCAGCCTTCGGCTTGCCTCGCAGGGGCGGTTTTTTCGGCGCGGGCAGAAACTTTTGACGGCAAAGTAAAAAATTCTTTTCTCACCATGAAGCGCATGAAGAACATGAAGATATGAAAGAAGTGATTATAATTTCAGCTTCATGCTCTTCATGTTCTTCATGGTTATAATGATCGGGGCTCAGACAGTCTGCCCGCGTCTTCCGACCTGCCTGTGCGTCGCACGCAGACAGGAAAAACCGCCCCTACAGATCATTCCTCGAAATGCATCGTCGCCTTGCTCTTGAACTTTTTACGTTGCCGTCTCAAAGAGACTTTTTGCAAGATTATCAATAAATTTTAACAGCAACAAAGCAGGCGCAGTGGTCACAAAGGGCGGATGGCGTCACGTTTTATTCTGCGCGCCGCTGCCGTGCGTATCATGCAGAAGTCGGTTGCATCAGGGGTTCGCCTGCATCCAGCCGGGCCTTGAGCTTCAGAAAATTGTCTACCAGGTCGGTTATCCTGGCCTCGATAAAGGCCTCAACATTGTCCAGCACCTCGTGAAACAGCCGGCTGTTGCAAAGCGTGATCAGCCCGTGCAGATCGGACCAGAACATCACCACCTTGTTCAGGATGAATTGTTCGGCTTCAGGCGACGGGACCGGTTTTGGCTCCGGCTGTGTTTCCAGGGGTAGTGCCGGCCCATGGCCCGCCAGGTATGCCCGGATGGGGTCGGAAAACAGGTGCAGGCATTTTAACGCCGTCTTTTTCTCATAGGCTGCGGTGGGCTCCATCTCCGTGCCTACGTAATCCAGGTACTTGGGTGTGTCCAGGTTGAACATGAGATCATAATACCCCTGGTAGGTGAGGCCGAACCGCACATAGGCGCGGATCATGGCGATGAGCTGCTGCTCGATTGTATCCTGCCTTGCAGCCGCACGGGTCAGCATGCCATGGAGCATCTCAAACCCACGGACCCGGATCATGAGATTGAGCTCGTCCTTGCCGGTATAGTAATTATAGATGGTCGTGGCGGTGACATCGAGACGGGCCGCGATTTTCCGGACACTGAGGTTTTTGTAGCCCTCTTCGATGATGATGTCCAGCGCCGTGTCCAGAATCCGGCCGCGAATGATCTCGACCTCTTCCCGTGACATGGGGGCTTTCGGCATGCCGTGGCATTTCTTTTTAATTAAAATAACATCGTTAAGTTAACAGCGTTATTTTAAAAAGTCAAATGATTTTTTGATTAAATTCCCGGCTCCCACGCAGGAGAATGTGAACCAGAGGAAAGCGGGGTAAGCCGCTTCCAAGGAACTTAATCTGCCAATTTGAGAAAAAGTTGCCTCTCGCTAAGACGCAAAGATCGCAGAGAATGAAAAGAATATTCTTGGCGGCTTGGCGAGCGGATAACTAATATAAAGTGCGGACATTCAATCAATAATCAAGAAGCAATGACGGCAAAAAATGATGCCGCCGGCCCGAAGTTCCTTTCTGCATTAATACCGCCGCGGCGGGGTCGGAAGCTTTTTACGAAGCCGTCACGAAATACACGGAAGGCGATTTCTGTCACCCTTTTTTCCGTGTCCTTCCGTGCTTTCCGTGGTTCAATTTCAATATTAAAAGGTGGCGCCTGCCAGGATATCGTTCAATTCGGCTTCTTCGACGCTGTTTTCATAAGAAGCGATAAAGGACAGGGCATAGTCTTTCAGCACGGTGGCGTAGTATTTCTGGCGGATGGTCCGGCTGCCCATGGGTATTTCCACCTTACATCATGTCAAAGGACTGTCCGCCGATGGCACCGGTTGTCACGCCCTCCGGAAAACGCATGGTCATCCGGCTGGATTCCAGCAGCTTCCTGGCAAGGTAGTCCGCTCCCTTTTTGATACCGGGCATGTGACCGATCCGCTCGGCAACCCCATTTTTCCTATCTTATTTATGCCGGCAGGTCAAGGTGGGCTGGTTTGTACGTATTGACATCATCGAGAAAATGCCGGAAGATGAAAAATACGGCCGGCCCTGCATGATAGGCCCCAAAAAAAGCAACACCATCCAGGCAAGGAGAATCACCCGTGACCCTGATCAACCCGCTTCATCGGATCAACCCGGCGAAACTGATCAAGCCTGCAATACTGATGACAACGCTCTTCCTCTGCTGCCATTGTGCTTTATTGCCCTCCACCCGGACATGGGATGCCGGGCGGCAGGCCATGGCCGACGCACCGGAAATTTTACGTCGGGCCGTTGCAGCGGCCGGCACCCATGAAGCTAACGGCACGGGCAACCTGACGGTGACATACCCTTACGACGGCGCCGTGTTTCCGCCGGATATCGCGTCCCCTGCCTTTCTCTGGACAGAAAAAGCCCACCGTTCGGACCGGTGGCTCGTCCGGCTGGCCTTTGCCGGCAAACGCGATCCCGTTTATGCGCTCACCCGGGAACCGCGGTGGACACCTTCTCCGGAACTCTGGGAACGAATTATCCAGGAAGGCATCCGGGCCGGCGGCCTGGAAAATACCATACATATCTCCGTTTTCGGGCTGGCGGACGCGTCCCCTGTCCGCGTAACAGACACGCATGCATCCGCCTTTTCCGTATCCAGAGACCCGGTTAATGCGGCCATTTTTTACCGCCAGGTGCCCCTGCCCTTTCTGGCCACACCGGAAGGTTTTAAACGAACGCGGTGGCGTCTGGGGGACATCTCCTCCTATGAACCGCCAAAGACCGTAATGACGGACATACCGGTCTGCGCCAGCTGTCATACATTCTCGCAGGACGGCCGTCGAATGAGCATGGAAATGAACCGCAACAATGACGGCGGGGCCCAGTTCATCACGCCCGTTAAAAAGCAGATGGTGCTCAAGGAAGGTGATTTCATGAGCTGGAGCGATTTTCCCAGAAGCGGGGTACTGCCGCCCACGCGGGGGCTGTTCGGAAGAATGTCGCCATCCGGCGACTACCTGGCCGCCAGCGTCAATGAAATCTCCTATGCCGCGGTACTGGATGCCATCGATTTTTCACAGCTTTTCTTTCCCACGTACGGCGTTCTGGGGTATTATTCCGCGGCCACCGACAAAATTCAGCTGCTTCCGGGGGCGGACGACAGGGCATACGTTCACGCCAACCCCGTATGGAGCCCGGATGAGCAATACATCGTCTTTGCGCGGGCGGCGACCAAAAACGAGGTTCACGCGGACATTACCCATGTAGTGCCCCACCGGCCCGGCGGCACCATTCATGACCTCAACAAAAAATACCAGATCCAGTTCGACCTGTACCGGATTCCCTTTAATAACGGGCGGGGCGGGACGCCCGAGCCCCTCCAGGGCGCCAGCAACAACGGCATGAGCAACTATTTTGCGCGGTATTCGCCGGACGGCAAATGGATCGTGTTCACCCGAAGCCGGTCCGGGATCATGCTTCAGCCCGACAGCGAGCTGTATATCATCCCCGCCGACGGCGGCAAAGCCCGGCGAATGAATTGCAACCGCTGCCTTTTCAACTCCTGGCACAGCTGGTCGCCCAATGGTAAATGGCTGCTGTTCACATCCAAGGTCAACACCCCGTATACAGAGATATTTCTGACGCATATCGACGAAAACGGCAATGACGCGCCGCCGGTGCTGCTCTCCCGCTTCAGCGACGACGCATTTGCCGCCAATGTTCCGGCATTCACGCCCTTTGGGGCGGATGCCATCGATTCCATCAGGCTGGCAAAGTAGGATCAGACGCTTCGCTCACGGCCGATGAGCGCCGCGCCAAGGGCGCCCACGATATCCGGATTTTCCGGAACGTGAAGAGGGGTGTTCAGGGCGGCGGAGAGTGCCCGGACCACGCCGGCGTTGTGGGCCACCCCGCCGGACATGGCCACCGGCATGCCGGAAAGGTCTTCGCCCCCGATTCGTTTCACCAGGGAGAGGGTCCGGGCCGCGATGGACCGGTTCAGGCCGTTGGCGATCTCGTTCACCGGTTTTCCGTCAGCGATCAGGGAAACCACCTCGCTCTCTGCGAAAACAGTACACACACTGCTGAGGAACAGGTTCTCCTGCGCACCGGCATCCAGGTCGCCCAGTTCATCGATGTCCACTTCCAGTGCCCTTGCCATGGCCTCCAGAAACCGGCCGGTACCGGCGGCGCATTTATCGTTCATGGCGAAATCCTGGACCCGGCCGTCGGCATCCATGCGAATGGCCTTGCTGTCCTGCCCGCCGATGTCGATGAGAAGCCGCGTGTCCGGAAGAAGATGACGGATGCCCCGCGCGTGACAGGTGATTTCCGTCACGGATGCATACCGGTCATCCACCCGGTTGCGGCCATATCCCGTGGAGATGACCGCTTTGATATCGGCCGCATTGACGCCCGCCTTTTGGATCACATCCTGCCGGGCCCGTGCAATGGCCTCGGTATTCCTTGCGCCGGTGGGCACCACGGAAGACGCCAGTATGGTTTCATTGCTATCGACCAAAACCGCGTCACAGGAGAGGCTGCCGATATCGATACCCAGGTAAGCCATGGTTTCTTTCTTTAATATTGTATTTTACCCGCCTGTATGATTAAATTATAAACTTATATGCAAAGGACCGACGCCGTCTTTTACTATCCGACGGGGCTGATTTTGTTGTCAAGGGATTATTGATAGGTATGGACAAAACCGCTGGGAGCAGATGATGCAATTTCTTAAATACCATGCCCTGGGAAACGACTACATCGTAATCGACCCTGCGGCCATTGAAACAGATCTCACCCCGGACCGGATCCGGGCCATTTGCCACCGGCATTACGGCATCGGGTCGGACGGCATTCTTTTCGGGCCGACCGAAAGTGAGACCTGCGATTTCGGCGTGCGCATCTTCAACCCGGACGGCAGCGAAGCGGAGAAAAGCGGCAACGGCCTGCGTATCTTTGCCCGGTATCTCCGGGACAAGGGACTGGCGGGGATGGAAGCGTTTGCCATTGAAACGGCCGGCGGTCCGGTATCGGCCAGGGTTCATGAGACCCCGGACACGGTGTCTGTGGACATGGGAACGGTGAGTTTTGACGCCGCGCAAATCCCGGTAAACGGAAAGACCGGGGAAGTGCTGCATCAAACCATGACCGTGGCCGGCACCGAGCTGGAATACTGCGCCGCCACAGTGGGCAACCCTCATTGCATCATACTGCGCGACGCGATCTCCGAAGACGAGACCCGGACCATGGGCAGCATCATCGAAACCGACCCCATGTTTCCCAACCGGACCAATGTGCAGTTCATGAAAATTATGGACCGGGAAAACGTTGCCATCGAAATCTGGGAACGGGGCGCGGGATACACCCTGGCCTCGGGCAGCAGCGCCAGCGCATCCGCGGCCGTGGCCCGCAGGATAGGCAAATGCGACGACCGCATCGCCGTTCACATGCCCGGCGGCCGGCTGGACATAACGGTGAACGCCGATTATTTCATTTCCCTGACCGGGCCGGTGACGGCTATCGCCGAAGGCATCATATACCCGGAAATGTTTGAAGCGTAACATAAACAGCAATTGGCACCATTTTCACAGGAGCGACAGCAGTTATGGGCAAGACCATTGCGGAAAAGATTTTCGATACCCATTTAGTGGACAATCCGTCCGGTGATATTCACGTCATCGGACTTGACAGCGTGTTCTGTCACGAAATCACCACGCCGGTGGCGATCTGCGACCTGATGGACCGGGCCAAGGACCGGGTGTTTGATCCGAATCGGATCAAGGCAGTGATCGATCATGTGACCCCGGCCAAGGACTCCAAGACCGCTGAACAGGGAAAAATCCTCCGGGACTGGGCCCGGCGGCACAACATACGCGATTTTTTCGATATCGGCCGGAACGGCGTCTGCCATGCCCTGTTTCCGGAACAGGGGTTTGTCCGGCCGGGCGATACCATCATCATGGGTGACTCCCACACCTGCACCCACGGGGCTTTCGGGGCGTTTGCCGCCGGCGTGGGCACCACCGACCTGGAGGTGGGGATTCTCAAGGGTGTCTGCGCATTTTCCTATCCAAAAACCATCAGATTTGAGATAGCGGGCGACCTGCCGGCCGGCGTATATGCCAAGGATGTGATTCTGACGGTGGTGGCCGAGCTGGGCGTCAACGGGGCCACCAACAAGGTAATCGAGTTCACCGGGGAAACGGTGGATGCCATGAGCATAGAATCCCGAATGACGCTGTGCAACATGGCCATCGAGGCGGGCGCCACCTGCGGCATCTGCCGGCCGGACATGACCACCGTGGAATATCTCTGGCCTTTCATCAAGGACGAATTTGATTCCAAACAGGCCGCCCTTGATGCCTATGCGGCATTCACGCCGGACCCGGATGCGGTATATGACAGCATGATCTCCCTGGACGTGAGCGGCCTGTGCCCGAAAATCACCTACGGCTACAAACCGGACTGTGTCAAACCGGTGGCGGACATGGCAGGCGAAAAAATCCATCAGGTGTATATCGGCTCCTGCACCAACGGCCGGCTGGAGGACCTGCGCATCGCCGCATCGGTGCTTGACGGCCATACGATCAGCGACGCGGTTCGCGGCATTGTGTCCCCGGCCACGCCGACCATTTACCAGGATGCCCTGGCGGAGGGAATTATCGACATATTTATGAAAGCCGGCTTCTGCGTGACCAATCCCACGTGCGGCGCCTGCCTGGGCATGAGCAACGGCGTGCTGGCGGAGGGCGAGGTATGCGTCTCCACCACCAACCGCAATTTCAATGGCAGAATGGGCAAGGGCGGCATGGTACATCTGGCCAGCCCGGCCACTGCCGCGGCAAGTGCCATTGCGGGCAGCATCGCCAATTCAAACCGTTACAAAAAATAAAGAGGTACCACCATGGAATCGTTTGAGGGCAAGTCCCTGTTTCTAAATCGGTCCGACATCAACACGGACGAAATCATTCCCGCCAGGTATCTGACGGAAATCTCCAAACAGGCGATGGGCCCCCATCTCCTGGAAGACCTGGTTCTGCCGGGGTTCAACCCGACTTCCGACGTGCCGGACAAGGGCGTGCTGGTCACCCGGGCCAACTTCGGGTGCGGTTCTTCCCGGGAGCACGCCGCCTGGGCGCTGGAGGTCAACGACATCAACGTGGTGATCGCCGAAAGCTTTTCCCGGATTTTCCGGCAGAACATGTTCAACTGCGGCATGCTGGCGGCGCCGCTGCCGCCGGAAACCATCGATCATATTTTCGAAACCTTTGCCGACCGGGAAACCCACGTGGAAACCGACCTGGAGCAGAATATGTTTGTCTTTACCGCAAAAGACAGGGATGGCAAAGAGATTCGCGAAGAAATTCCCTTCACTCTCGGGGAATTTGACCGGGAACTGCTGGAAGCCGGGGGCTGGGTGAACTACGCGGATAGCCGGTATTAACCATGGCTAACCGTCCATAATCGGTGATGAAAATGATTTGCGAATACAGTAAGCCTTGATGATCTCGTAAAGAGCGCCACGCGTAACGTTTTCGCAGAAGATTGGCATTGGTTTTTTACTGCAAAAACACCACAAATCGGGAAAAACCGCTTCTTTACGAAGCTGACAAGATGGAGAAGGGATGAAGGGTTTCAACATACGCACAATCGCCCTGGCCTGCGTATTGCTGGTTGCTGCGACTGCGCTATCTCTGCCGGCAGCGGGGCAGGAAAAACAGACATGGAAGGTGGGGACCCTTACCCCAAAAGGGGTGGGATGGGCCAGGCAGTTTGAAAGCATCATGCTGCCGGCGCTCAAGGACGCAACAGGCGGCGCCCTGTCGGTAAAAGTTTACTGGGGCGGCATCATGGGCGATGACGAGGACATTATCGCCAAAATGCGCGTGGGACAGCTCCAGGCCGCGGGCCTCACCGGACAGGGCGCCGCAATCCTGTGCCCGGAATTTTCCGTGATCGAACTTCCCTTTCTCTTTCAAAATTATGGGGAGGTGGACTATATCCGGGAAAAGATGTGGTCCGTGTTTGACCACTACTTTCAGCAGCATGGCTTTAAGCTGCTGGTGTGGCTGGACCAGGACTTTGACCAGATCTATTCGGTTAAACATGATTTCAGGGAAATGGCCGATTTTCGGAATGCCAAATTCATGACCTGGTACGGCCCCCTTGAAGAAAGCCTTCTCAAAAACCTGGGGGCGAGCCCCGTGCCGGTGGACATTCCGGAACTGGTTCCGACCCTGAGGCAGGGCATCGCAGACTCCCTGATCGCGCCGGGACTGTGGATGATTGCCACCCAGCTCTATTCTGCCGTCAACTACATGGTGCCCATAAAAATCCGCTATTCCCCGGCCATTGTGGTCTGTACGCTGGAAGCCTGGAACCGCCTGCCGGAATCCGCCCGGCAGGGGATTGACAACGTTGTTCCCGGGGTTGTGGACCGGTTTACCGCGGCCACCCGCAAGGACAACCAGCGCGCACTGGAAGCTTTGGAAAAATACGGCATCGAGCGGGTGAGCCTGCCGGCCAAAAACGTGAAAGTCATCAAGGAAAAGGCCCGGCAGGTCTGGACCGGGGCAGCCGGCGACCTCTACCCAGCGGATCTGCTGGATCGGGTTCTTTCCCATCTGGCGGACTACAGGAGCAGCAACCCTTGACCCGGGCGCTCAAGAGCATTGCTGCAATTGCGGGTATGGCCCACCGCCGCCTGGTACTGGCTGAAAAAATCCTGCTCTGCCTGCTGCTTTTTTCCATGATCCTGATCTCCTTTGCCCAGGTGGTCATGCGCAACATTTTTTCCTTCGGTTTTGTATGGATCAACGATATGCTGCGCGTGGAGGTAATCTGGATCGCGTTTATCGGCGCTTCCCTGGCCGCGGAATACGGCCGGCATCTGCGCATCGATATTCTGCCCCACCTGCTGAAAAGCCCCCGGCTGCAACGGGCCACCGACGCCGCGGCCAATGCGTTCACCGCCGCGGTGAGCATTCTGCTGCTGATCGCCGCTGTTCAATACATTGCGCTGATCAAACCCCATTCCGCGGCATCCCCCCTGCTGAACATTTCTGAATGGATATTCCGGCTGGTCATCCCGTATGCCTTTGCTGCCATGGCCGTCCGGTGCATCGTCTATATATTCAAAAAACGTGACACAACAAAGGAGGAAACGTGAAACCACCCGGCCATCGGTAATATCCAAATTGCCTTTTTACGAGTGCAACATGATTTTTTATGGCCGGTTCTTTTGCTATGGACCCTTTACTTGCCACAGGGCTGATTGTCGTTTTTGCAGCGGCCATCCTGCTGGGCACGCCATTGTTCGCCATCATAGGCGGCGGGGCAGTGGTGCTGTTCGCACTGGTGGCCGATGAAAGCATGGTTGTCCCCATTATCGAAATGTGGCGGCTTGCCAATGCCCCGGGGTTCACGGCCATTCCCCTGTTCATCTTTGCGGGCTACCTGTTTGCCGAAAGCAACGCTTCGGGGCGGCTCATTAAATTTTCCGATGCCCTGATCGGATGGGTCCCCGGCGGGCTGGCCATCGTTACCGTCGTGGTCTGCACCATTTTTACCGCCATTACCGGCGCCAGCGGCATCACCATTCTCGCCTGCGGCGGAATCCTGCTGCCCGCCCTGACCAGCAACCGTTACAACGAACGATTTTCTCTGGGCCTGCTCACAGCGGCCGGCAGTTCCGGCATTCTTTTCGTGCCCAGCCTGCCGATTCTTATTTACGGAGTAGTGGCCGGCGTCGATATCACCCACCTTTTTGTCGCCGGGATTATTCCGGGGCTGATCATCGTCTGCCTGCTGGCCGCATACGGGGTGATCTACGGCACCCGCCACCGCGTGCCGGTGACCCCATTTTCCATTCGGCGTCTCCTGGCCAGCCTTTGGGATATTAAATGGATACTGCCATTACCCTTTATCGTGATCGGCGGCATTTACAGCGGTATGATCACGGTGGCCGAAGCCGCCTCTGTCACGGCAGTATACGCCCTTATAACGGAGTGTCTCATTTACCGGGAAATCACAGCAGACAAGCTGTTCCGGATCACCGTGGAAAGCATGATAATGGTGAGCGCAATCCTGATCGTCCTGGCCGTGGCCCTGGGACTGACCAACTTTATGGTGGACATGGAAGTTCCCCAGCGGCTGGTGGCATTTCTCGAGGCCCGCATTGAAAGCAAAATCGTATTTCTGCTGCTGCTCAACGGCTTTCTGCTGATCGTGGGCTGCCTCATGGATATCTTTTCCGCCATCATTATCGTGGTGCCGCTGATTGCGCCGGTGGCCGAAACTTTCGGAATCGACCCCATCCACATGGCCATCATCTTTCTGGCCAACCTGGAGATCGGGTATCTCACCCCGCCGGTAGGCGTAAACCTGTTTATCGCAAGCATGCGGTTTGACATTCCCATTCTGAAATTATATCGTGTGGTGTTGCCGTTGCTGCTGCTCCTTGTGGCGGCGCTGCTGCTGATCAGCTACATGCCGGATCTTTCCCTGTGGCTGATCGAGGCATTGGGAATGCGGAAGCCACTCCTGCAATTCTGATGATTTTACACGAAGCCAACAACCTTGACAGGGGGAGAAAAAACATGAGATTTTCACGACATGTGCGGTCCGGCAGGCGCTGCCTCATACTCGGCCTCATACTCGGCCTGATGACCGCCGGCACATCCGGCTGCTCATCCATGATTCTGAAAATGCAGGCTGACTTTATGGCGCCCATGATCTCCGAAATGGTGGACCAGGTCACGGCCACTGAAAATATCCGGGTCATGCGCGAAGGCATTGCCGCCAATACCCTCCTGATCTCCTCCCTGGTGGAAATTTCCCCAAACAACCTGACATACCTGGAGCAGGCCAGTTTCGCCTATTGCGCTTACGGCATGATGGTGGAAGAGGAAGATCCGGAGTTTGCGGCCGAGCTGTATCAAACTGGCAAAAAATACGGCTTGCGCGGCCTGAACACCAACCGGGACTTCCGCAAAAGCCGGGCGCAGGGCAAGCCGATCCCCAAACTTACCGGTGTATTTGACGAAGATTACGCCCCTCTTGTATGCTGGACCGCCATGAACAACGGCCTGTGGATACTGATGAACATGGACGATTCCGCGGCCCTGGTGGAGCTGGCCGACGCCATTGCCTTGGCAGAACGCACCATCGAACTGGATGAAGACTATTTTTATGGCGTTCCAAAGGCCTTTCTGGCGGCCTACTACGCCTTTGTGCCCGATTTTTACGGCACCGGCGGCGGCCCCGATGCCTCCCGCCGCATGTTTGAAAAGGCAAGGGCGGTTACAGACGGCCGGCTCCTGCTGGTGGACGTGTTCGAAGCCCGGTTTCTTAAAACCCAGCTCAAGGACCGGGAGGGGTTTGTCCGGCAGCTGGAAGCGGTGCTCGCCGCCGAACCGGACATCCTGGAAGACGGCCGGCTCCTCACCGAAATGGCCAAATTTAAAGCCCGGTATTATCTTGCCCACATCGACGAATTTTTCTAACGACAAACTCAACAACCACCCCGGCCTTTGTGGCGGGATGGGTTGAAAAAAACGGCTGAAAGCCGGGATACGGGTCTACAGACCCGTTAATGCTTCGTCTTGAAATTACCATCTTTCTCAGGTTCAAAATTACTTTCTGCAAAAACACCGCGGCGGGGTCGGAAGCTTTTTACGAAGCTGTCTAATAAAATTCTTGAAATCCCCTTTGGCCAATGTTATAAATATGTGTTTAATATGGTGGGTGTAGCTCAGTTGGTAGAGCATCAGGTTGTGGCCCTGAGGGTCGTGGGTTCAAGTCCCATCACTCACCCCATACAACATCTCCCCGGCGCGGCCTTTGACCGCCGTTCCGGTTTCCCGTCTTCCGCGCCCGTAGCTCAGCTGGATAGAGCGCCGGACTTCGAATCCGTAGGCCGGGGGTTCGAATCCCTCCGGGCGCGCCAAATCATTGTTGATTCTTTAAATTCTCAATTACATTTTCAAGGGCAGTGAATGCATCTTCAATATTCGTATTTATATTACACTCCGCAACTCAAAAAATATGAGTTATTGAGCGCCGCAGGGAGCTCAAAGTCAACAAAATTTTAAAAAGGGATTTCTGAAAAAATAATTGACAACTCATTTTTCTTACGTTATTATTCTTACGTAAGCATAAGGAGGCAATATGGACAAGATTATGTCGACCCGAATGGATGAAGTGGTTATTCAGCGCATTGCTCTGCTGGCGAAAAAATTGGGGACTTCGAAAAAAGCGATTATTGAAAATGCCGTTCGCAATTATGCTGAGCAAGTAGAGGCTGAGCAGGGCGTTGATGTTTTAGCCCAGACTTTTGGGAGCTGGCAGCGAGATGAGTCTGCGGCAGAGACCGTGGCATCGAATAAAAACGCTATGCGCAAGTCACAGGAGAGATATAAACGGTGAAGGCCTTTATTGATTCCGACGTCCTGATCTGGCATCTGCGTGGCGAGCGCAAGGCGCTTAATCTGATCAGAAAGCTTCGCGACCAGGAGCAGTTTGATCTGTGGACGGGCGTCATGCAACGGGCGGAAGTGATTTTTTTTATGAGACCGAACGAGGAAGAAGATACCCTCTTGTTTTTATCGCAATTTCAGACCGCCCCGGTTGATCAGAAAATCATCGACAAAGCGGGTGACCTTTACCGCAAGTGGAACCCACGCCATGGAATTGACATTAACGATGCCATTCTGGTCGCCACTACCATGCAAACCAATGGGCGGATATATACCTTGAATGTAAAACACTACCCCATGCCGGACGTGATCGTTCAGCAGGCGTGGAAAGTGTAGCGTTTGGACATTCTCTTCTTCTGTGAAATTTGATATCTTTCCGGATAACCTTGGTTGCTATAATCCCTTTTTGGGTGTGGGGATTGGTGTGTGAAAAATTTCCAAAATGTGCTAAATATTGTAAAAATGTGAAAAACTAAAATATCGACAACATTATGTATTTGCATCTAATATTTTGATTTGAGGAGGTTGGGAAACTCAAAAATCCTTGTCTTCGAATCCGTAGGCCGGGGGGTCGAATCCCTCCGGGCGCGCCAGATATTTCAAATTGTCAATGTGAAAATATGAAGGGCGCCCCCAAAATCCCAAAATCCTACTTCCGGCCGCCGGGGTGGCGGACGATCCTGATAAGGGTACGGTAGCCGTGCTGTTTCATATCGGCCAGGCATTTTCGATTTCTTCGTCTTCATGGGAAATCCACGCGGCCTGGACAAGGCAGAGGATGTGGGGGAAAACGTAGCCGGTCTGATCGGCGTATGCAAGGGCCTTATCGGCCTGTATCCTTGCCAGCGGTCGATCATCCTTCAAATAACTGCACCATGCCTGAAGATAATAGTATTGGCAGTAAAGATGCCGGCGGCAAGGGCTTTTTCCATCCAGGCGATCCAGTGGTCCAGCGGCTTGAAATCATTCCACTCGATGCAATAGGTGTCAACAATCGCCGACCAGGCGAGAAACTTTATGGCATCCAAATCGTCGGCCGCACCAAATGCCTTTTCCAGTTGCCGGCGGGCACCGGCCGGATCTTCCGGCAGAAAGCTTGTGGT
Source organism: Thermodesulfobacteriota bacterium (assembly GCA_034189225.1). GTDB lineage: Bacteria > Desulfobacterota > Desulfobacteria > Desulfobacterales > Desulfosudaceae > JAXHTY01. The sequence continues at coordinate 6,319 of JAXHVL010000040.1, read as the reverse complement.
AATTGTCAAACACAAGGGCAGATTGATTTTCACCCTTTGATTTCAATTCCCTATGAACCATGGCCAGGATATCGGCCAGATACGCATCCCATTGCCGGGGGACGCTGGAACGGCGCCTGCCTGTGCAGCGCTATCGCCACCGACGCTGCACCAAAGGGAATCAATATAATCTGCCATCAGGGCGGTCTTACCGGCCCCCGGCGGTCCCGAAATCCAGAGAACCGGGGCCTGGCCACACAGGCTGTCGATTGATTCAAAAAGGTGATACCGGGAAATTGGCAAGAAAATTACTCCACATCGCCGATATTACCCATCAACTTTCGAAATTTTTTTGCTTCCGCGCTCCGGCCGCTTCTATAATCTTGACAGCCGGGCGGTAATCTGGTCTAATCTGGATTCATTCCCTTTGACTTGTTTTCACCCGGCGCAGTATTGGCACTCAACCACTATTAAAGGAGAAAGGTCCACCATCATGAACAAAACCGAACTGACTGAACAAATGGCAAACGATGCAGGCATTACCAAAACCGAGGCGGGCAGGGCACTGGATGCTTTAATGGCGGGCATCACAGAGGCTCTGAAACAAAAGGACGGAAAGGTGACACTCGTGGGATTCGGTACCTTTTCAAAGGTGCGGAGGAACGCCCGCAAAGGCCGCAACCCCCAGACCGGCGCCCCCATTGACATCAAGGCCCACAACGCCGTAAAGTTTAAACCCGGCAAAAAACTCAGCGACGCAGTATAGTCACAACATAAAGTGTACGATTCACGCCTCTGCAGTTTCGGCAGCAGGGGCTTTTTGCGCCTGAATGCCGATATTACGCCATGGCAGCGGCAGGCGGTTGCCCGGAGGACGGATTTTTTCGTATGCCGAATCGTACGCCGAATCGCTTCAAGACCTTTCGGCAGAGCATCGGGCCGAATCCCCCCGATGCCGGGCGCCAGCTGATGGCCTCGGATCACAACGGGCAGAAACCCTTCCGGGCACTGGCCTTCAATGCGTTCGAACAGATTAAGGGCCGGGGCGTGCATCCTGCTCCTCATGGCCGATTAATCCCTGCTGTGACGGCTTCCTTGAGTGACACAATATTGCCATGATCCGGCCCGGCTCAGGGAGATAACTATGGCTGATTTAGGGTTTTTTAGCCGAGCCGGAACCGGATGACGGCAAACTGTAAATTCAAGGGTCCAAAATAAAAAAGCCCTCCAGCTGCACATAAGGTAGCTGGAGGGCTGCACCCAGTTTTCTTGGCCCTCAAATATATATTATCAAATCCTGACGCGCCTGTTGCTCCGCAGGCTGCCGGCATTTTCCGTCAAGGCAGGTCTTCTGGCTCCCCCGCCCTTTTTGGCGGCCTTCCCATACGGCTTCAGCCATACAGTGGCTCGCACGGCCGAAAAGGTTCCGGTTTAAAGCCGGCGCGGGGTCACAGCGGCGGGACCACTCCCGATTCTCACGGGATTCCCTATTAAGATCAATGTCACCTTAACCTCAGTCAACCATATTCAATGAAAACCGGTTTGTCAAGCGGAATTTGAGGCGGAAATTGTGCCGGAAAAATTTGCCACGCAATTATCCAGGCAATCTTTACAGATATTCCGGTCCACATTGCCGGCAGAGCAGTACTCCACATACGCATCGATCCAGTCGGCGCCTGCCCGGGGACAGTTGTCCACGAACTCGATGAATTTGACCAGGCTGTCCACGGTTTCCGTGTCCATGATGTGCTCCATGTGGCATGCCGTGGTGTCGGCCTTTTCATGATCGATGCGCAGTACCCGGGACAGAAAATCCTTGATCACGGTGTGGCGGCGGTCGATTTCCCGGGCGATTTTTTTGCCCTTTTTTGTCAGGGTGATATAGCTGTAAGGCTCATAATTCACCAGGCCCTTTTCGGCCAGGGCTTTGAGTGCACCGGTTACCGATCCCCGCTGAACATCCAGAGATTCGGCGATGTCCTTCTGCCGGGCCACCTTGTTAGCGGTTTCCAGCCGCAGAATCGTTTCCAGGTAATCTTCCAGGCTCTCGGAAAGGGGGGGATTGTGTTGCATCTTTATCGCCTGCTTCCCTTAAGTTCATGACAATGGTCTCGGAAAAAGCGCCTGGCGCCACGCGCGGCGTTTTCGCAGAACGTAACGTGCGCCTGGATCGGCATTTTTACCGTGATTGCTTTAAACACCCATTTTTCCTTCATACTTTTCTTTGACGGCTTCGTAAAAAGTCCAATATCTGTGTTGCGCTGCATCCCTCGTCATTGCGGCGTACGCCAAGTACGCCTCATTCCTCGGGAGTGATAGGGCTGCGCCGTATCTTGAACTTTTTACTTTGCCGTCCCAAAATTGACTTTTTACAGGACCATCTTCTTTGCTCGCCCAAAGAAAAGTATACAAAAGAAAGGGCGCCCCGCGTCTATTTGATATTTTGGGGCCTTCGGCTACCCTCGCAGGAACGGTTTTTTCGGCGCGGGCAGAAACTCGCCTGTCATTTTGTACAGGTGCGTTAAGCCTCGTCTGCTCATACAGTCTGCCCGCGTCTTCCGAAAAAACCGCCCCTGCTCGGCTGCGTTGCAACGGACTGGGCCCGTGTTGCTGTTCAGTTGTTTCGGCAAACTGAAAAATTGTATAAAATTAGCATGTTTGCAACAAATTGACAGGTTAAGTTCCTTGGAAGTACCATAAAGAGATATTTTTATTTCAACCATGAAGAACATAAAGAGCATGAAGTTGAAATTATTGTTAAATTTTTATTTCTTCATGATCTTCATGCGCTTCATGGTCAAAAAATCAGCCTTCCAAGGAACTCGATTCGAAATCAAAATCGGTATCGGTATCGAAATCGATAAATTAAGATTCGATTGCAAAGCCATGGCGCACGTTCCTTTCTGCAAAAACGCCGCGGCGGGGTTGGAAGCTTTTTACGACTGCATCAAGGTTCGCCCCTACAGGAAATTCCTCGAGAGTAACATAGACACGCCGCATCTTGAACTTTTCCCGAAACCATCCATATTTCCAACTCTAAGGTGTCGTCTGCTCGAAGTCAACAAAAAAAGTTAGGTATGAAGAACTTTTTTATTGACAACTAAGTTTTGCATATCTAACTTTGCAATTTGATATTAATAAAATTCTGTTGTGATGACAAATTCACAAAACATTAACCAGGAGGTAACACATTGACAACACTCAACATGCGACAGATGAAAACGAACCAGTCCGGCACCATTGCCGTGGTTAAGGCCAACGGCGAACTGGGCCGGCGCATTCGGGACATGGGCCTGGTACCGGGCACGGACATCAAAATTCAGGGCCGCGCCCCCCTTTACGATCCGGTATCGCTGAAAATCAGAGGATTCACCTTAACGCTCCGCAACAGGGAAGCGGATCACATCGACGTTACAACCCACGACAATAATACTGAGGAGACACACGACTAATGGAAGCAACCATTGCGCTTGCCGGCAACCCCAACGCCGGCAAAACAACCTTATTCAATGAACTCACCGGCGCCCGCCAGCACGTGGGCAACTACCCCGGCGTTACCGTGGAAAAACGCGAAGGGTTCTACAAACACGACGGCTACAAATTCAATGTCGTGGACCTTCCCGGCACCTATTCCCTGACCGCCTACTCCCTGGAAGAGGTGGTGGCCAGGGATTTCCTGGTGAACGAAGCGCCGGCCATGGTCATCGACATCGTGGATGCCACCAACCTTGAGCGCAACCTTTACCTGACCCTTCAGTTCCTGGAAATGGGCGTCCCCGTGTGCATCGCCCTGAACATGATGGATATGGCAAAAACGCGAGGGATCGAAATTGATATTGAAACGCTGTCAAAGCGCATGGGCATTTCCGTGATTCCAACGGTGGCCCGCACCGGCAGCGGTAAAACCGAACTTCTTGAAGCGGTGACGACCGGCATTCAAACACCGCCCCCCGGAAAAGAACTGCATATTTCATACGGTGCTGATATTGACAACGCCCTGGATGAAATGGCCCGGAAAATCACCGACGCCGGTTTTCTCACCCGATATTATGCCCCGCGCTGGACCGCCCTGAAATACCTGGAAAAAGACGAACAGATCATGGCCTTGGGCCGTGAGACGTCCCACGAACTCTCCCGGGAGCTTGAGCAGGACGTGGAAAAGGTGACCCATCATTTATTAGATATTCTGGACACCTATCCCGAGGCCATGATTGCCGACCATCGGTACGGATATATCAATGCACTCCTGAAACAGGGCGTTATTACGCGCAGGCAGGAAGAAAACCGGATTCAGGTCTCGGACAAAATCGACCGGGTGGTCACCAACCGGTTTGTGGGGCCCATCATCATGGCGCTGGTGGTGATCGGCTTGTTCCAGTTCACCTTTACCTACAGCGCAGCCCCGGTGGGCTGGGTGGAAGGTTTTTTCGGCTGGCTGGGCGGATGGGCAGAGGCCCATGTACCGGGCACACTGTTCAAATCCCTGGTGGTCTCCGGCGTTATCGACGGCGTGGGCGGGGTGCTGGGGTTTGTGCCGCTGATCATGTTCATGTTTTTCGGCATCGCCATTTTAGAAGACTCGGGTTACCTGGCCCGGGTGGCCTACATGCTGGACCGGGTGTTCCGGGCCTTCGGCCTGCACGGCAGCTCGGTCATGGCCTTTATCGTGTCCGGCGGTATTGCCGGGGGCTGCGCCGTTCCGGGGGTCATGGCGGCCCGCACCCTGAAGTCCCCGAAGGAGCGGCTGGCTACGATCCTGACGGTGCCGTTTATGAACTGCGGGGCCAAACTGCCGGTGTTCGCCCTTTTGACGGCAGCGTTTTTTTCAAAAAACGAGGCCATGATCATGGTCATCATAACCCTGATCGCCTGGAGCGGCGCCCTGCTGGTGGCCAGGCTGCTTCGCAGCACCGTGATAAAGGGCGAATCCACCCCCTTTGTCATGGAGCTGCCGCCATACCGCCTGCCCACGTTTAAAGGACTGCTCATTCACACCTGGGAGCGGACCTGGCAATACATCAAAAAAGCCGGCACCGTGATCCTGGGAATCTCCATTCTGCTGTGGGCCATGATGACCTTTCCCGGCCTGCCGGATTCAAAATCCGCCGCCTTCGAGGCGGAGCGGACCTCGCTGCTGGCCGACGCGCCGGCCGGTGCCGCGGCGGAGCTGGAGACCAGCGCCGACCTGTCCCCTCGGGCAAAGGCGCTGCGGGACCGGCTGATGATGATCGACGGCCGCGAGGCCGAAGCAGCACTGCGGCACTCCATTGCCGGCCGCATCGGCACGGGCCTGGAAAGCATAACACAGTTAGCCGGGTTTGACTGGCGGACCAACATCGCCCTGGTGGGCGGTTTTGCCGCCAAAGAAGTGGTGGTCTCCACCCTGGGCACGGCCTACTCCCTGGGGGAAGTGGACCCCGAAGAAATCGGTTCCCTGTCGGACCGACTGGCCGCCTCCCCGGACTGGACGCCCCTGGCGGCCTGGAGCCTAATTCTGTTCACCATCTTCTACGCCCCCTGCTTTGTGGCCGTGGTCTGCATCGCCAGAGAAGCCGGATCATGGAAATGGGGGGCGTTCTCCATGGTGTTCAACACGGCCCTGGCCTTTGCGCTCTCCGTGGCCATGTTCCAGGTTGGGTCGCTGCTGGGTTATTGATGAAATACGGGGGTGACAAGGGACAAGCCTGACGGCTTAGTGCTCTGGGGCATAAATTCGGAGACATATTTTCTTAATGTTCTTCATGTCTTTCATGGTAATTGAAACCCAATGGATCAAACCATGAAGAGCATGAAGACTGAATGCAAACATTATTTATTACTGTGTTGATGCTCTTGTGTGCTTTGCCCAAGCCACAGTAAGCGCTGAAAACCAATAACCAAAAACCCAAAAGGAACCGCTCATGGAAACAACCATTGTCCTTCTAATTGTAGCCGGCGCTGCTATATACACCATCTGCCGCTTTGTGCGGCAATACAGGGCAGGTGGCTGCCGGGAATGCACCGGCGGATGCAATGCATCGTACGACTGCTGCACACAAAAAAACAGCGGTGACCGAAAAACTGTCACGGGTTGCGTAAAAATGTACCAAAACCGCCAGTTTAAAAATGTATAACAAAAATCGGTTCAGCGACTGCTTTTGCTGAACCGATTTTTGCTCGTTATTCTTCTATCACATCTTTCATGCGGTAGCTTTTTCCTTCTATCACGATTGCTTCGGTATGATCTTATCGGCCCTTCAGGGCCGTCGGCATTAAAGGGAAGCTGTGATTCTTTTGTCGTGGAAACAGATGTTCATTTTCCGACGGATACCAATTTGCTGTTTGACGCCATGCGTAAAAT
>JAXHVL010000004.1:0-2324 GCA_034189225.1 Thermodesulfobacteriota bacterium | reverse complement strand
AAAAGTCCAATTTCTTTGTTGCGCTGCATCTCTCGTCATGTCACGTACAGCTAAGTACGCTCCATTCCTCGAGATTTGCGCGCCTCGAACTTGAACTTTTTACTTTGCCGTCCCAAAATTGGCTTTTTACGAGTGCATCTTCTTTGGGCGAGCAAAGAAAAGTATGCCGGCTACTTCCCCATATACGCATCGGCAAACTGAAGGGCATTGAGGTAATCCTCGGGAATTTTTGATTCATCGATTTTTAAATGGGGGTCAGCCGGCAAACACGCTGACCATTCACCGGTTTCACATCCCAGCGTGATATTCAGATATGCGCCCAGAATGCCGCTTCTTTCCACCAGGGCCGCTTTGATGTCTTCGGAAAATGGCAGCTGGTGCATCAGGTTCTCCATGGTGTTATCGAGCATGGCGTCGAGCATTGAAAACAGGCCAATCAGAAACAGGGTTTCTTTTTGAATGCCGGGGGCATTCCGGCTAATTAATTCGGAGAATCGCGCCCTGAAGATGGCGGTGCGGATCAGTTCGCCGGGTTTTTCATCGGCCAGGTTGGACAGGGCGATCACGGAGATAAAGTTCCGTATTTCCCGTTCGCCCAGAATGGTCAGGGCATGACGCACCGACTGAATTTCATTGATGCGCCTGAAATAGGGTGAGTTGATATAGCGAAAGAGCTTGAAGGACATGGCAATATCCTGGGAGATAACGCTTTCCAGCTTGTTAAAGTCCATTTCGTTTTTGTTGATTTCCATGATAAAGCGCAGATAGTTGAGTTTCGAAGGGGCCAGGTCCCGTTTTTTCAACACTTCGGGCTTGCTGAAAAAGTACCCCTGAAACAGGGAAAACCCCATGCCGATGGCCATCTGAAACTCCTCGTAAGTCTCCACTTTTTCTGCCAGAAGGGTGAGGGTCTGGCGTTTACGGAGGTCGTGAACGAGGTCTTGAATGGTTTCGAGAGGGGTCTGCATCAGGTCGATTTTGATGACGGTGGCCAGGGAAATAAGCGGCTCATATGCCGGCTGGTAAAAAAAATCATCCAGGGCCAGGGCAAACCCCTGTTCCCTAGCATGGTGACAGGCCTCAAGAACGGCATCGTCCGGTGTGACATTTTCCAGTACTTCAATGACCACCTTATCGGAGGAAAACCCTGCTATCACATTATTAACGATAAGATCACGGGTGAAATTGATAAATGCCAGGCAATCGCCGGTGAATTGTTCGATGCCCGCTCCCAGAAAGCTGCCCAGCAGAACCCGTGAGGTGGCGGTGCTGCCGTCGATATCGGGAAATGCATTGGCCACGCCGTCTCTGAACAGTAGCTCGTATGCGTATACCTTTTTGTTGCGGTGGAAAATCGGTTGACGTGCGATATAGGTATCCATTTGGAAACTTTCGTTTTATCGGGGTTTGTGGGCCGGGTTGGTCCGGCCGGGATGGTCCGGCCGGGATAGACCGGGTTGACACTCAAAACTAATAATATTATAGCCCATATCCGGGGGCAGTGCAATGGTGAATTGGTGCCGGCTTCGTATAGAAAGGGGCTTAGTCCAACTCCATATCCAAATCGAAATCGCTATCGAAATCGAAATAGAATCATAACTTATAGATTTCAATTTCGGATCAAGTGCCTCACACTGGCAAGCCATACGGCTTTGCCCGTGCCGCCCATTGCTAAATCATTCTGTTTTCTTTTAGCGGGTGGCATGGCCAAAGCGTGAACGCTTTGCCGTGGGCGTCTCATCGGTTCCCGTGCAGGAGCTTAAAAACCAGCTTAATTAACCCATTTTTCATTCATACTTTTCTTTGCTCGCCCAAAGAAAAGTATGCAAAAGAAAGGGCGCCCCGCAGCTTGGCCTTCGGCTTCCCTCGCAGGGACGGTTTTTTCGGCGCGGGCAGAAACTCGCCTGCTCTTTGATGCAGATGCGTTAAATTTCGTCTGCTCAGACAGTCTGCCCGCGTCTTGCGGAAAAAACCGCCCCTGCTCGGCTGCGCTGCAAGGGGCGGGGCACGTGTTGCTGTTCAGTTGTTGCGGCAGACTGGGAAGATTCTCTCGTTCCCACGCAGGAGCATGGGAACCCGGTTGAACGATCTCAAAACCAACCAAATCTTTTCGAAATCCAATTGCAACGAAGCGCCCGGTAGCGTTGTGCTGCAATTGTGTCTAATCGGACAGGGAAATCCAGTTTTATAGGAAAATTGTCTTAAGGGGGTATCCACTTCGCTAACCCTGTGATAGAATCGGCCCATGACAAGCCAATTTCCCAATCACCCGACAGGCGGCGTGGATTATCCCCGAACGTTGCAAGAATTTGATAAATGGTTTT
>JAXHVL010000039.1:0-29369 GCA_034189225.1 Thermodesulfobacteriota bacterium | reverse complement strand
CATTCCTCGAGAGTAAGATAGACACGCCGCATCTTGAACTTTTTACTTTGCCTTCCCAAGGTGACTTTTTACGAGACCATCACCTTTGGCAGACAGATTATGGAAAAAACGCCGATACAGGTGTATGATTTTTTCTTGACAAATGGCCCTGCCAATGTAACATGTAACAAAAGGAGAATGTTTATGATTCCCGCAAAGGAAAGGGTTCGAAAGCACAGGGCCGGCCTCAGGGCCGCCGGACTCAGGCCCATTCAAATCTGGATACCGGATACTCGTAAAGAAGGGTTTGCAGAAGAATGCCGCCGGCAATCATTGCTGGTTGCCAATGACCCCCATGAAAAAGAAATACTGACCTGGATTGACAATGTTGCCGATCACGGGGAATGGTCGTGAAGCGCGGCAACATTGTTTCCATTGTGCAGCCCGGGGCATATGGCAAGCCCCGGCCCGGCCTCCTCATTCAATCCGATTTGTTTGACCGGCATCCTTCCGTAACTGTCCTGCCCATTACCTCCACCCTGAGGGACACGCCATTGTTCCGGTTGCGGATCGACCCTTCAGCGGAAAACGGGTTGAATGTCGTTTCGGAAATCATGATCGACAAAATCACCACAATCCCCCGCAACAAAGTGGGCGACATATTCGGGCGCCTTGAAAATCATCATCTCATTGCCGCTGAACGCCTGATGGCAGTGTTTCTGGGATTTGCGTAACGTCTTTTGCTGGTCGCAATCAAGGTTAAAGCCCCCGCCTTTAGGCGGGCAGATTTATCACTCCCTTTTAATGTGCTATGCTTCAATAGATGCTGGCGTTTTCCGGGCATCTATTCGATGCATATATCTTCGTGCTCTTCGTGGTAATAAATACCAAATCAAATTAACCACGAAGTTCGAGAAGAACACGAAGGGATAATCCAAATCGAAATCGGGATCGCTATCGGGATCGAAGATATATGGCGCTTGGAACACGAGAAACTGGATGTCTATCGCCTTTCGATAGGCTACGCGGCCTACAGCGCCGATTCCGATCCCGATAGCGATTTCGATTCCGAAGAAAGAAAATCCCATCATGAAGAATGGACATCTAGAAGGACAAGCGTCGGGGCTTACGAGGACGGTTCGGGGTTTTCCACCAGCGCCCAGATGCCGCAGGGGCAAGCCCCCGCGCAGAATCCACAGCCAATGCATCGGTTTTCATCAACCCCGTATTCAAAGCCGTCTTCTCCGGTATCCTTTCTGCTGATGGCCGCCTGGGGACAGATGGCCACACAGACCCCGCAATCCCGGCAGGTACCGCACGAGGAACACTGGGCGCCGCAGGCTGCTGTATCCTCAAACGCCGTCACCCGGGGATCAAAGTATTGCAGGTGGACACGGTTGAAATCGATCACGTCCCGTTCCGCGGCCGGCGCAATATTGCCCGAAAGAAGCCCTGCAATGGCAGTCGCGGCTTTCCGGCCGGCCCCAATGGCGTCAGTGAGAAGGCCGGGTTTCACCATATCGCCGATTGCGAACACCTGCGGGTCAGTTGTCTGAAAATGTTCGCTCACACTCACAAAACCGTTTGACACCTCAACGGATTCAGGCAGAAGGTCTGCATCCGGGGCATCCCCGATGGAGATCACCACGGTATCGGCCGGCAGCACCTCGCCGGTGGTCAGCACCACCCCTTCCTCCGTGATCTCCTTGGTAAAGCAGGGCCACTTGAAGGTCGCACCGGCGGCTTCGGCTTCTTCTCTTTCTTTCCCGAACGAAGCGGGTTCCTGAACGTCGATCAGGGTAATATCCTCGGCCCCAAGCCGATGGGCTTCAGTGGCCACGTCGCATCCCACGTTGCCGGCACCGATAATCACCACCCGTTTTCCCGGCCCGATACCCCCGGTCTTGGCGCGGGCAAGAAAATCCAGGGCGGTCACCATTCGTTCCTTCCCCGGAACGGGAATGACACGGGGTTTCCAGGCACCGGTGGCCATGACGATGTAGTCGTAATCAATTTTAAGGGCCTCGATCTCCTGCCGGGTCATGGGCTGGTTTAGGTGGACATGATCAATCACCTTGCCGACCCGGTCGAGTTCGGCATTCAGCACGTCCGATGGGATGCGGCTTTCCGGAATCACCGCGCCGATTTTGCCGCCGGGCTTTTCAGCGATATCATAGACAACCGCCTTGTGACCGCTTCGGCGAATCTGCCACGCAACAGACAGGCCGGCCGGTCCGCCGCCCACCACCGCAATCTTATGCCCGCTGGTTTCCGGCAGTTCCGGCATCCGGGCCTCGATGCTCGCGCGGCCAAGGCGGCTGATGTCGATGGGCTGCATCATGGCCTGGTTCCGGGTGCAGGCGGACATGCAGAGATTGGGACAGAGATAGCCGCACACCGTGGCCGGAAACGGCGTATAATCAAGGGCCAGATCCACGGCCTCGTCCGCCTTTCCTTCCCGTATCAGCTGCCACCGTTCCTGAACCGGTATGCCCGTGGGACAGGCGTGCTGGCACGGGGCCATGTATTTTTTGTTTTCCCATACCGGCACGAACCGCCGAAGCACGCCGGTAGTGAGCAGCGGGATCGGGCTCCTGTCGAGCGTTGTCAGATCGCCGATCATCCCGCCCACACCCAGCTCCTGGTCCCACACGTCGTTCCGGAAAGACGCCATGGACCGCCTGGGCGTGACGGTTTTTTCCTGGGAAGCGCGGGCAGTAATCACCCGCCACTCCGACCGCTGGGACAATGCCTCAAGGAGCTCTTGCCGGCCGATGGCCTCAAGATAGGCCGCCAGGTTTTCCGCCAGCCAGGCCCAATCGTCGTCGGCCAGGGGGACCTGTTTTGCATCGGCCGTACTGTAGCCTCTGTGAGGACCCCTGAAAAAAACTTTTCCACCCACCATGCCCACAAACGGCCGGTAGCCAAGGATATTATCCGGCGTCTGCGGATCGATGCCGCACACCACGACGATGCCGCCGGCCATGAACTCACCGAAATAATCGCCTGCAGAGCCCAACACCCAGACTTCCGGCGGATCGAACCGGGGATTTCGCTTGGTCATGGTCATGCCGCGGGCCCCGATATTGCCGGCCACATAAATTTTCCCCTGGGCCATGGCATTGGCCAGCCCATTGCCGGCATTGCCGTGCACGACGATACGGGCGCCTGCATTGAGCCAGCCCACATCATCGGAGGCCGGGCCCATGATTTCGATGCGGGTATTGGGAAACCCCAGCGAACCCGGCCGCTGGCCCACATGGCCGGTAATCCGCACTTGCACCTGTTCGTCACCGGCCTTCCAGAGCCGCCCGCCAATGCCATGCTGACCGAACGCATCGATTTCCAGAAAACGTTCGCCCCGTTCAACAGCCGCCTGAATCGTTTCTTCCAGAATACGGGATTCGATCCGGATACCGTCCTTTTTGCCTGATATGTGATGGTAATTGTCCTGGCTCATTACTGCCCGTTCCTTTGATATTATTGATAAATACGTAAAACTTATGCAAATGGCAAAGTAAAACGTTCAAGAGCAAGGCGCCGCTGCATCTCGAGGAATGGAACGTACTGGGTCGTACGTGACATGACGAGAGATGCAGCGCAACGCAGCTATTGGGCGTTTTACGAAGCCATCTTATACCACATATTTTATATCCAGCCTCTCGGCCGCCGCCGGATCATCAATGCCCAGTGCATCGGACATGCCGATGGGCAGAGATGTGGATCTCCCAAGCGGGGCCACGATTTTTTTCAGTTCAATATCGAAACTCACGAACACGTCCACGATACGCTGGGCCACATCCTCCGGATCAAGCCGCCGGTACAGCCGGGGATCCTGGGAAGTAATGCCTTTGGGACACTGGCCGATATTGCAGATATTGCACCGATCCGTCTCCGACCCCAGGCAGCCGGCCGCCGCCTGCATGATATATTTTCCCGTCTGAACGCCGCTGGCCCCCAGCATGATCAGCGCCGCGGCGTTGGCCGCCAGGTTGCCGGTCTTGCCCACGCCGCCGCCGGCAAACAGCGGAATCTCGTTCTGCTTGCCCAGCTTCACCAGGTTCAGGTAACAGTCCCGGATATTGCTGGCAATGGGATGGCCCATGGTGTTCATGGACACGTTGTAGGCGGCCCCGGTGCCTCCGTCCTCGCCATCGATGGCCAGGCCCGCGGCATAGTTATTTCGGGTCAGATTGTTCAGCACGGCCAGGGCCGTTGAGGAAGCCGATATTTTGGGATATACCGGTACCCGGAACCCCCAGGCCATGTACATGGACTGGATCATCTTGGCCACCGCCTCCTCGATGGAGTATTGGGTCTGGTGAGTAGGCGGGCTGGGCAGGCTGACACCGGTGGGCACTCCCCGGATGGCCGCGATCAGCTTGTTCACCTTGTACCACATCAGCAGGCCCCCGTCGCCGGGCTTGGCGCCCTGACCGTATTTGATCTCCACGGCACAGGGATCCACCTTCATTTCGGCAATGGCATGAACGATCTCGTCCCAGCCGAAATACCCGCTTGCAATCTGCAAAATCACGTACTGTAGGAATCGACTGCGCAGCAGGCGCGGGGGACAACCTCCTTCGCCGGTGCACATGCGCACGGGCATCTTCAGTTCCTCGTTCAGATAGGCAACCCCCATCTGAAGACCTTCCCACATGGTGGGAGAAAGTGCGCCAAAGGACATGCCGCCGATGATCAACGGATAGATATCCCGAACCGGCGGAATCCAGCCGTTTTCTTTCAGGTGGGCCAGATTTTCCTCCGGCGACAGCACGCGTCCAAGCAGAGTACGCAGCTCGAACTCGTGACGGCCCGCATCCAGGGCCGGATCTGTAAGCATGGAAATCCGGATAAACTTGATCCGGTCCAGCAGACCGCCCGGCATGTTCCGCCGGCCGCCCCGCCGCCGGGGAGCCCCGCCCTGATTGACATGGTAAATAAGCTTGTCCGCCTCGTCGCTGTGGAGCGGCGAAATCGCATCGTTGGGGCACACCATGCTGCACATTCCGCACCCCACGCAGGCATTGGCAGGATTGGTCTGCTGACGAATCCCGTGATACACGGCCATGGTGCTGGATGCGGCCTGTTGCGCCGAAAGATCAACATCCACCACCCGTTTGCGGAAAACCCCCAGCTCCAGGGTCCGCATCGGGCACACGGCCGCACACCGGCCGCATAATGTGCATTTTTCCCTGCTCCAGGCAATCTGCCAGGGCAGGTCCTTTAGGCTCAATGTGGATGGGGTAATGCGTCCGTTTGCCGGCATATTTGAACCTCCTTGCGATCCGGGCCCACGATGGCGGTATCCAGATACATGGGCTGAAAATCCTTTGACTTGTCACGATCCGGAATTACCGTATCCAGACCGCAGATTTCCGATGAAAAGGCATACATTCCCGGCCGGCCGCCCACGACGCCCGGCCGTAATTTTTTTCTGTCCTGGGCCATGAACAGCGAATGATCGGGCAGACATCCGATCACACAGTTCGGACCGTCGATGATCAGACGCCGGCAGCTCTGCTTCAGATTCTTCAGCAGTGCCGCATCCGGATGCGCCGCAATATCACCGTCACTGAGCGGGGTGATGATATGCTTATAGGCTTCGACACTCAGGCCCATCCGTTCAAATGTATAATGGAGAATATGGGTAAAAACTTCCGAATCCGACTGAAAACCGGTATACCCGGCAACCCCTCTGGACATGAGAAACTCCTTGATGGGGAAAAAGGCCGTATTCTCGCCGTTGGTCATGGTGGAATATCCGCCCACGAAAAAGGGGTGACAGGCATACAGGTTGATGGCATAGTTGGTGTTCTGCCGGCCCTGGGCCATGATCACCCGTGCCTTGAGCTCATCCCGGTCCAGGCCCAGGTACCGGGCCACAGTCAATGGATCCCCGATCTCCTTGAGCATGATTATATCAGGCCAGAAGGAAAAGACAATCATGTCCTCTTTTTCCCGGCCCATCGCCGCAAGTTCAAGGCGGATGTTGGTGAGCCGGTCATGGATCGCGTCCCAGCTCAAATCCTCCCACGTTTCGGGATATTCGTACGCCCGGATCAGGTAAACATCCCGTTTGGGAACGCCCGGCGGGGGCGTCTTGGGTATCTTGATGGATATCTTGTATTTGGTGGAAAACCCCAGTTCCATCATGTAATTATCCAGGCGCTTCAGCCCCGCCTCGGTGAATATGCCCGAAAGAATCGGGGCGCCCTTTATCGCTTCAAACGGGCCGCCGAGATCCCTCAACAATATCCCAACGCCCGATCCGTCGTGGCCTTCCCGCATTACATCCAGGGCTTCCAGGGCCACCATGGGGCTTATCGGGGTTTCGCTGGTCACCGCAAATAGACGGCACATGAATCTTTCTCCTTACGTGATGGCTTCTCGTGATCGGAATCGTTTTCGTGGTCGGAATCGGCTGCTGTTCGATTACGACAACGATAAAAATTACTTTTCTTTCCAAAACGACCTGTATTGAAGGCGCAAAAAGGCAAAACCACGTACCAGTCGGTGTTTTGCCCTTCTGCTGGCTGCACGCCGGCTTCTTTTCAGGACGGGCCGCCACCGGCCGGCCGTCCTTTTCCATTAAAGTTTCGGCAGATACTCATCCAGCTCGAACCGGCTCACATGCGTGCGATACCGATCCCATTCCACCTTCTTGTTGTCGATGAACTTGTTGAAAATATGCTCACCCAGGATATCCTTGACCAGCTCGCTGTTTTCCGTCTCCTTGATGGCGGCGTAAAGATTGCCGGGCAGCTCGGTAATGCCTTTTGTTGCCCGCTCCTGCGGCGTCATTTCAAAAATGTCTTCCTCTATGGGATCGGACAGCTCATAACCGTTCTCGATGCCGTCCATGCCGGCACCCAGCATGGCGGAGAACGCCAGGTAAGGATTGCAGGCCGGATCCGGAGACCGCAGCTCCATACGGGTAGCCGCTTCCTTGCCAGGCTTGTACATCGGCACACGTACCAGTGCCGACCGGTTACGGTTGGCCCAGGAGACATAAACCGGTGCTTCATATCCCGGCACCAGGCGCTTGTAGGAATTCACCCACTGGTTGCACAAGGCGGTAATCGCAGGAGCGTGCTTGAGAATGCCCGCGATATAATGCTTGGCGGTATTCGAAAGGTTGAACCGGCTGTCCGGGCTATAGAAGGCGTTCTTGCCATCCTTGAACAGGGACTGGTGAACGTGCATGCCGCTGCCGTTCTCACCAAAAAGGGGCTTGGGCATAAAGGTGGCATAAATGCCGTTCTGGTTGGCCACCTCTTTTACGATGGTCCGGTAGGTCATGGTAATATCCGCCATCTTCAGACCCTCGGCATACCGCAGGTCGATTTCATGCTGACTGGGCGCCACTTCGTGATGGCTGTACTCCACCTGAATCCCCATGGACTGGAGGGCAAAGATGGTCTGGCGCCGAAGATCGCCGGCCATATCCACCGGACGGGCATCAAAATAACCGCCTTTATCCAGAATCTGAGTGCTCTTGTCATCGGCAAAGTAGAAGTATTCGAGTTCCGGGCCCAGGAAAAAGGTATACCCCTTATCCGCCACTTTCTTTAAAAGCCGCTTGAAAACGTAACGCGGGTCGCCCTCATAAGGCGTACCGTCCGGTTCCAGAACATCGCAGAACATCCTTGCCACGGGCTGGTCATCCTGGCCGCGCCACGGCACAAACTGGAAGGTCGTGGGATCGGGCTTGGCGATCATATCGCTCTCCTCAATCCGGCAGAACCCTTCGATGGAGGAGCCGTCAAATCCCATGCCCTCCTCGATGCCCTCCTCCAGTTCGTCCGGCGTAATGGCAAAACTCTTGAGCTTTCCCAGCACATCGGTGAACCAGAACTGAATAAAGCTTACATTTTTGTCTTTTACAATTTTTTTGACATCTTCTGCTGTCTGGCAGTTCATCATGGCGTCCTCCTGCAAAAAAGGTTGTCGGGTTCTCATGGTGCAGCCGGTTTTACAGCCGGTTGCATCGGTTATTTTGTTTATTGATTAAATAAGCAATATGTATGCCATCCACCAGGAAATAAAATAAGCTGTTGATTTTAAATAAATAAGGCAAACAACAACGGATAAGCTGAGTTACAATTTTGTATAAGTATACACCCATAAAACTACAAAAACGTAACTTTATGGTTGTGCATTAACCGCCGCAGCCAAAGCAGAATCAGCTGGCGCCACCACCTCAGCGCCGCCCCGACTGACATCTTTGACCCGCCGGCTTTTCGGGGGAAAACCGCCACCGGCACCTGACGGATACGTATTCCGCTGGTGACAAGAAAAAAAAGACTTTCAAAAAAAAAGGCATAACCGGCGGCCCGCACCGGTCCGAGAACCCCTGGGGAAATCCTTTCCAGATCATATACCCTGAAGGCGCTACCGGCATCATAGGGCACCCCCAGCAGCCAACGGACGGCCAGATGTGCACACCGGCTCGCAAGCCGGCGGCCCGGGTGCTGCAAATCCCTTGAACCGCTGCCGGCAAACCTGGAGCCGATCACCACCGCATATTCCCGGCTTCCGGCAAGCAGCCGGGGGATGTCCTCGGGCGAATGGCTCAGGTCGCCATCCATGGTGATAAGCCGGGCATAGCCATGGCTGCGGGCATATTCCATAGCCGCCAGATGCGCGCTGCCGATACCGGACTTGCCGGCGCGGTGAATCACCTGAATATTATCCGCCTGTGCGGCCAGGTCATCCAGTATCCGGCCGGTACCGTCCGGCGAGGCATCATCGATAAAAAGCAGATCAGCGGCCAGATCCAGATCCTGAATGCGCCGTAAGAGGAATAAAATGGTGCCGGCTTCGTTATAGGTCGGGATAAATATCAGCGGCTTCTTCATACCCGTCCTTCCCCAATATCCTTACGCGGGGCAGCGGCAGGATGAAGCGTCCGCCCCGGTGCAGAAACGCCGCCTCCCGGCTGCGAAAAACCTCCATAAAATGCCAGGGCAGAACAAGAAAATAATCGGGCGCTTCGGCCCGCGCCTGCTTTTCCGAAATAATTTCAATCCCGGTGGCCGGCGTCAGGGTCGTCCATTTCTCGGGATTACGGTCGGCGGCCCTGGGGATCCATCGCCGGTCAATGCCGCAAAACTGAAGAATGGTGTTGCCCTTGGTGGAGGCGCCATATATATACACGGTTCTGCCATCGGCATGAAGGCGCGCAAGCAGTGCCCTCAGTGTATCGCGAATATCGCAGACCGCATCACAGAAAACTGCGTATGGGGCATCGCTGCCAAGCGCCAATGCCCGCTCATTTCGGCGTATCCGGTCCAGCCGTCGAACGGTATCTTCAGGCACCGGTCCGGCCGCGGGTTTTCGAACAAACAGCCGGATGCTGCCGCCGTTGACGATGTTGAGCTCAACATCGTGAATGGCCAGGCCCTGGCCCTGAAACAGCCATTCCAGCTGGCGCAGCGAATAATATCCCAGATGCTCATGACAAATGGTGTCAAAGGCGTTATTTTGCAGGATAAACGGCAGGTACACCATTTCCACCACCCACACCCCGTCATCAGCCATCAGCCCGGCCACCTCACGGACAAAAGCATTGGGGTCCTCAAGATCGTAAAACATGGCGATACTGGTCACCACCTTTGCCTTCACCCTTGGCCGGGCCGCATCATAAAGCGACTTTGAAAAAAAATCACAGATGACCTCAACCCCCTTTTCCCGGGCCAGTGTCACCACATTGGGGGCAGGGTCGATCCCCATTCGGTCAATGCCACCGGTATTAAACGCTTCCAGCAGGGTGCCGTCGTTACAGCCGACATCAAACACCGTATCACCGGGGCGCAGACCGGTCATGGTTTCCGCTGCTGCGGCAATGGTTTGCAGATTCCGGCGCATCTGTTCATTGATACCGGAACGATACCCGTATGCGTCATACAGGACGTCGGGGGCGATGCTGTGCTGCAGCTGAACCAGCCCGCACCCTCCCGGTGCGTCACATCGCACAAGCTCCAATGGATAAGGTCGCCGTAGTCGATCATCCGCCTGATCTCTGGCAAACACCGAGGCGATGTATTGGTCCCCGAGCCGGATCACTGGCTTCAAATCCCAGCCCCCGCAAATTCGGCATGTCTGTCGGGTCTGGCAGATATTGTTTTTTTGCATAAACGTTTCCAACTATTCGCACCGGGATACGGAGGAATGATCTGTAGGGGCGAACCTTGTGTTCGCCCGATCAGAGGGCGAACACAAGGTTCGCCCCTACACCGTACGTGACATGACGAGAGATGCATCGCTTTGCTGCTATTGGACTTCCAAGGAACTTAATCTGTCAATTTATTGTAACCATATCATTTTATTTAATTTTTTAGTTTATTGCCAAGCCTGTCAGCTTATCGAAAAAACTGAACAGCAACACGTGCCCAGCCCCTTGCAGCGCCGCCGAGCAGGGGCGGTTTCTTCGGAAGACGCGGGCAGACTGTCTGAGCAGACGAGGTTTAACGCATCTGCACAAAAGGACAGGCGAGTTTCTGCCCGCGCCGAAAAAACCGTTCCTGCGAGGGTAGCCGAAGGCAAAGCTGCGGGGCGCCCTTTCTTTTGCATACTTTTCTTTGGGCGAGCAAAGAAAAGTATGAATAAAAAATTGGTTGTTTAAAGCAATCACGGTAAAAACTCGATCCAAGCGCACGTTACTTTCTGAAAAAAACGCCGTGCGTGGCGCTGGGCGCTTTTTACGAAGCCGTCATTGCTTGATAATGCTCGATATTACCAATGATAGATGCTATATTACTATTCGGATGGTCAACTGTCTATCCCAAACATGAAGATTCAGTGATGGTTTGACAAACATGAAGAAAGTAATGCTCATCTTCCCGCGTTTCCGATACCCCTCCGGGGATATTCCCACCGGATTGCTCACCATTGCGGCCTTTCTCCGGCAGCAGATGGCCGACCTGGAACTGACCTTCCTGGATGCCAGCTTCAACCCCTCATGGCCCCGGATACAAAAGCTGCTTGTAGACACAAAACCTGATATCGCGGGAATCTTCATGGATGTATTGATGGCCGAAGATGGGCTTAAAGTGGCCGCCCTGGCCGCCAAAAACGGGGCAAGCGTGATAACGGGGGGACCTCATCCCACCATGGTGCCGGATCAGGTAATCGCCCATGATGGCATTCATGCGGTATGCATCGGCGAAGGGGAATACACCCTCAAAGCTTACATCGAGGCCTTTTACTCGGATAAAGATTTCAGCCGGGTTGATGGTATATGGTACAGGGAAAGAAGCGCTGTCCGAAAAAATCCGGTCCGGCCCTTTCTCAAAGACCTGGATGCCCTTCCCTCCCCGGCCTACGATCTGCTGGATATGAAGCGGTACATTGCTCATTTTTTTCAACTCGATTCATTTGATCCCCGGTTGCGGGGAATATCGCTCACCGTCTCCCGTGGGTGCCCTTATGACTGCACGTTCTGCCAGCCCACCGTCCACAAGACCCTTGGACGGAGGGTGAGAATAAGGTCTCCCGAGGCGGTTGTTTCGGACTTGAAATTGCTAACCGCCCGCTACCGCCTCAATTCCTTTTACCTGGCCGACGATCTCATCGCGGTTGTGCCGGGATGGTTTGAGCGGTTCTGCCGCTGCCTGCACCAAAACGGCATCAACCTTGCCTGGGCCTGCAACACCCGGGCCGACACCCTGGATGCCGATACCCTGCAAACCATGAAAGATGCCGGGCTCGCCAAGATAAAAATCGGCATTGAATCTGTCACCGACAGAATCCGGAACGGCATCTATAACAAAAGAATCAGCCTCGCCGATATCACCGGCATTCTTGAGTCCGCGGAAAAACTGGGCATACAGACCAAGGGGTTTTTCATGATCGGCGCACCGACGGAAACGCCGGCGGAAGTCCGGGACACGGTGATGTTTGCCGTCCGGTCGCCTTTGGCAGAGGCACTGTTCTCCGTGACCACCCCGTTCCCGGGGTCAAAACTTCACGCCGAGGTCATCAAAAGGGGGTGGCATTCCCCCTCAAAACCCGAAGATTATAACTATTATCAGGTAAACAGGCCACGGATGAGCGCCCTTGAGATTTCACCGGCACGTCTGGCCATATACAAAAAATTCGCCAATCTCTGTTTTTACCTGCATCCGGTCCGATGGCCGGTGCTGAAGCGTGCATTGACAAGCATGGACGGTTTGCGAAAACTGACATTGAAGCTCAGGCGAATATAAATAATGAAAAGGGATCACCGATATTTATGTATCTGCATCGGGCTGGTGCTTATCACGTCCGCGGTCTATGGCAAGGCCGTCGGCCATGATTTCATCAACATGGACGATCCCTTTTTCACCCGCGAACACAATGTCCCGGCCGGCCTTACGCCCGCAAACATCAAAAACGCTTTTACCACCCTCGACTGCATCTGGTTTCCCCTGACCTGGCTCTCCCACATGACCGACGCCCAGCTGTACGGATTAAGACCGGCGGGCCATCACGTCACCAGCATTCTGCTGCATATTATCAATGTTCTGCTGCTGTTCGCCGTCTTTCGATACATGACCGGCGCCGTCTGGAAAAGCGCCGTTGTGGCCGCTCTTTTTGCCGTCCATCCGGTTAACGTGGAGACCGTGGCCTACATTTCGGCCCGCAAGGAACTGCTTTGTGCCCTGTTCTGGATACTGGGGATGGCGGCCTATACCCGCTATACGAAAAACAGCACGGCCGGCCGATACGGCCTGGTGGTGCTGGCGTTTGTACTGGGGGCCATGACCAACCCGATTATTCTGGTCTTTCCCATTGTCTGCCTGCTGATTGACCTCTGGCCCCTGGAACGATCAGAGGAGACGCCATTGCGGCGGCTTGTCATGGAAAAGCTCCCCCTGCTTGTGCTGGCATTGGGTTTCGGCATACTGGCCCTTTGTACCCAGCAGAAGGCCGGCGCCATGCCCACCCTTGAAATGCTGCCTATGAGCGCCCGCCTGGGCAACACCACCTGCGCCTATGCCGCTTATCTCGGCAACCTGGTATATCCGGCAGGGCTCGCCGTCTATTATCCTTACGCCGAGACATTTCCCCTGTGGAAAACCCTGGGGGCACTGTTCATGCTGCTGGCCCTGACCGGCGCTGTTCTGTATTACCAACGGCGCCTGCCCTTTCTGACAACCGGCTGGTTCTGGTTCCTGCTTACGCTGGCCCCGGGGATCGGCATCGTCAAGGCGGGCGGCCACGCTATGGCCGACCGGTATGCATATATCTCGTTCATCGGCCTGTTTATCATTATCGCCTGGGGCGGTGGAATGCTGATAAAACGATTGCGAATAAAACCCGTGCATGCGGCAGCAGGGGTCATGGGCATTCTGCTTGCGATGGGGATACTCGCCTTTCGGCAGCTCGATTACTGGCAAAACAGCATCACCGTCTTCCGGCACACCGTGGCCGTAACCGACAATAACCCCATCGCCCACAATAACCTTGGCAAAGCCCTGGCCGACAAAGGGAACATTGATGCCGCCCGACGCCACTTTGAACAGGCCCTGGCCATTTTTTCGGCCTTTCCAGAGGCCCACAACAACCTGGGGGTGCTGCTGAATTCACGGGATCAACAGGAGCAGGCCATCAAGCACTTTGAAAAAGCGGTGCAACTTGCCCCGGACCTGGTCGAACCGCGATACAACCTTGGCCGGGCACTTCTGGCCCGGGGCCGTCTTGATGAAGCCGCCGTGCAGTTTCAGGAAATACTTCAGATGGCCCCTGGCCACCTGAAGGCCACCACCCGCCTTGCCCTTGTTTACACCACCCGCAAGGAATATGACAAGGCCATCGGTCTTTTTACAGAGCTGCTTGAGCGACGGCCCGCTTACTCCGCCACCATCGCCTATAACCTGGCCTGCATTTACGCCATCAAAAACGACAAAAACAACGCCATTGCCTGGCTGAAAAAAAGCATTAAGAACGGGTTTTCCCGGTTTGACCTGCTTTTCTCTGATAAGGATTTGGAAAACATCAGCGACACGCCCTATTATAAAACACTCTTAAAACGTTACGGGCCGTAGTGTCATGTCAACAGAGAAGTGTTATTTATGCCACATGGAACCTGGAAGCCTGAAGGCTTCCGCTACACTTGACGATGGTGGCCTGAGGATGCATTTGTAGCGGTCCGCTGACCGGACCATCAGGATTTTAGTGACATATGACGATTGACATGACAGTAGCCATGCCATGAGGATATACCATTAAAAGCGGTCGTATTATGCAACCATATATTCCCAAAACACTTGTTTGTATTGCTCTTGCAATGCTCTCCTTCATTGTCTTTGCAGATGTACGGCATCATTCCTATGTCCTTTATGATGACATTATCATCGTCAACTCGCCGCATTTCACATCCGACCTGTCGCTTCAGAATATAATCAGTACGGCTTTCAATCCCCCTCCACGCCATATTCCATACCAGATGCCGTTACCGCTGATTGCCTATATGTCTCTGTGGCATTTATTCGGAGAAAATCTGGGCATTCATCATGTATTTTCGGTTTTTTTGCACACCATTACCGCCATACTGCTTTTTATTTTTTTCGCCCGCACAACACGACGGGTTGGGGAAAGTGCCGTTGTAGCGGCACTTTTTACAGTACATCCATTAAACGTTGAACCGGTATGCTGGTATTCTGGCTTAAACGGTATTATGGCAGGGTTCTTTTTTGTTTTGAGCCTACTGACCTATAGCTATTACACCCGTCTGCCTTCTGTGAAGCGATATGTTCTCATTCTCCTATTCTTCGGTCTCAGCCTGTTATGCAAACCCACCATCATTATTCTGCCGTTGCTCCTGCTGTTCCTGGATCTCTGGCCGCTTGAAAGAACCGCTCTGTCCCTCCATGCCGCAGGGCCCAATATTCAGCCTCCGGCGGATTCACCACTGCCCCACTGCCGGCAGAAGCTCAAATGGCTTATCATTGAAAAAATCCCGATGATTGTTCTTGCCGGTGCTTTATCACTGGTCCCGACGATTATGGCGGCAAGACCGTCGGCACACAACGGTTTTGACCTGACCATTGTCCAACCCGGCGCGTTTCTCTATTACCTCGAACGTCTCTGGAAAACCATCTACCCCGTTGAACTGACCATTTACAATCCACACCCCGGCGATATATCACCTACGGCCATAGCAGGCGCGGGTTTGATCTTTGCGGGCATCATAATGACCGGCCTGGTGATCCACAGACGCCACAACGACCGGAAACTCCTCTTGAGCGTATTAGTCGGATGGTTGTGGTATTTTACCTGCCTGGCACCTGCAGTCGGCATATTTACATGCTCCGGTCGCTCCATCGGTGACCGTCACACATACATGGCATTAATCGGCTTATTCCTGATGGGGACATGGATTTTCTCGGCAATAACCCGGTATTTAAAAACCCCCTCGTCCATCCGGTTTCTGTTAGTTCTATTGATAATAGGTGCATTTGCAATAATTTCAAGCCGTCAGGTCAACCAATGGAAAGACAGTACTACCCTGTTTACACATGAAACGCGCCTTCATCCGAAAAACCCTAAAGCTCATACCAACCTGGGAGATGCTTTTATGGAAAAAAACGATATCAGGAAGGCCATCCATTATTTTAAAAAAGCACAGGAACTTGCGCCGGACAAAGCGATTACCAACACCAAAATGGGCACGGCGCTGTATCACCTTGGCGAATTCGACGCAGCAATTGGGTACTACCGAAAGGCACTGGCCATCGAACCGGATTACACGGTGGCCCATAACAACCTTGGCAACCTTTTCCTGGAACGGGGGGAAACGACAAAGGCCATTGAGCAATACAAAAAGGCCATTGCGACAAGACCATTGTCATACAAATTGCATAACAACCTTGCCACGGCATTCATTCAAAACGGGAGAGTGCAGGAAGCAATTTTTCATTTAAACAAGGCGATTGCAATCAACCCGGACTATAAAGTTGCCAAAAAAAACCTGGAAAACCTTATGAGTCGGATACAGAAGGGAGAACTTTCTCCTTCTGAGAGATAGAAACCCAGTAAATGACGATTCAATTAAATGGATTAAATCGGGCCAGGCCTTTTAATATTTTGATGCCGACCCTGGGGCTGATATCCAGGATCATGTCAAAGCCCTTGGCGGTCAGGGTAACCAGGGTTGTGGGTTTGCTGGCTTTGATGGTGGCGGAACGGGGGGGTCCGGTCGATAATGGCCATTTCCCCGATTACCCGGACCCGATTACCCGGATAGGATACTGGAACGTATTGAAATATGGTTGACAATACCGAATTAAACTGTTACAAAAAGAATAATGAATAAAGCTGGAAGCTTTGCCCGCGTAATCGGAGTGGCCGTTGACACGGGCGCGTTTATTTGAATAATAAGACAGATTAATGAAAACATATAAATGGGCCGACCCGCCGAGTCAGTCCGCATTCCCGATCGCAAAACCGGGGTATCCGTTTATCATTGCCGGGGCGTTTGTCACGGCAATTTTTGCTTTGACAGGGTTTGTGTGGCCGGCCATGGCGGCACTGATGATTACGGGCTTTGTGTGCTGGTTTTTCAGAGACCCGGACCGGGTCATCCCCACGGAAAGCGATTGCGTGGTATCTCCGGCGGATGGAAAGGTGATTTTTGCTGATATTGCAGACAATGGGCCGCTGGGACAGGATGCCTGCTACAAAATCAGCATTTTCATGACGGTGTTCAATGTACACGTAAACCGCATGCCCTGCGCCGGCAGCATCACGGGGATAATGTATTATCCGGGGAAATTTTTTTCCGCAAACCTTGATAAGGCATCGGAAGAAAATGAGCACAATGCGGTATTTGTCCGCACAGGCGGCGGAAAAAATATCTGCGTAATGCAGATCGCCGGGCTGGTTGCACGGCGGATCATCTGCAATATCAATGAAGGGGACGAAGTGGAACGGGGCCAGCGTTACGGAATGATCTGCTTCGGCTCGCGCCTGGACGTCTACCTTCCCATGGAGGCCCGGCTTTCGGTTGCCCCCGGAGACAAAGTCAAAGCAGGGGCTTCCATACTCGCAAATTTATAAGGACGCTGAAACAACTGATGAAAAAACAAAAACACGAAAAAGAACGGTTGCGACGCGGCATCTATGTGCTGCCCAACCTGTTTACCACACTCAACCTGTTCTGCGGATTTTTTTCCATAATGGCCGCTATTAATGGCCAGTTCACAAAAAGTGCGCTGTATATTCTGGCGGGGATGGTGTTCGATACGCTTGACGGCAAGGTCGCCAGGGCCACGCGGACAACCAGCCAGTTCGGCATAGAATATGACTCTCTGGCAGACCTGATATCCTTCGGGCTCGCACCGGGTATCATGGTGTATTTATGGATACTGGCACCCTTTGGCAAACTTGGATGGCTGGCGGCATTGCTGTTTCTGGCCTGCGGTGCGCTCCGGCTGGCCAGATTCAATACAAATATCAATGCTACGTCATCCAACCATTTCACGGGGCTGCCCATACCGGCGGCCGCCGGAACAATGGCGGCCATTGTGCTGTTTTCGGGAAAGCTGGGCATTGCCGGCCCCGGCATTAACATTTATATTGCCGGTGTTATTCTGGGCGGCATGTATGCCCTGTCCTTTCTGATGGTGAGTTCCATAAAATATACCAGCTTCAAAACCATGCCGCCGATACTGGTTAAGGCCAAACATTTCAACCTGCTGGTCACCGCGGTGCTGCTGCTGATTTTTATTGTGCAGGAACCTGTTGTGGCAATATTTTCATTAATGATTCTTTATATCGTCTCCGGGCCGCTTCTTTTCGTACGTCGGCTGTTTGGTAGCAGCGAAGTAGACGAAGAAGAAGACGAAGAAGCGGAAGAAATGTTTTCCGGGGACGACGATTTCGAATCTACGGTAATGGATCACTATACCCCGTATCGATCGTAATTTCTGGCGTAAATCCTGGCCGGTGTTGAGGTGCTCGATACGGCATACATAGGCGTTATATCATCCGCCTGCTGGCGTCACAACAGGCGGATTCATTTATTTTAAAGAAGGAGCTAAAAAATTATGGAAAAACAATACAACATTGCACTCATTCCCGGCGACGGGACTGGACCGGAAGTGGTGGACGAAGGAATCAAAATACTGGACACCGCAGCGGAAAAATACGGCTTTACACTTGATTACACCCGGTACGATCTGGGGGGTGAACATTACAAGAAAACAGGGGAAATTCTGAACGATGACACCATCGAACGCCTGAAAACGGCGGATTCCATTTTTCTCGGCGCCATCGGCCACCCGGATGTCAAACCGGGTATTCTGGAAAAGGGACTGCTGCTGAAGCTTCGCTTTACCTGTGATCAATACATCAATCTGCGGCCGGTAAAACTTTACGAAGGGGTCTATACGCCCGTCAAAGACAAAACCGCAGATGACATCGACTTTACGGTAGTGCGGGAAAACACTGAAGGCCTTTATGCGGGGGCCGGCGGGTTTCTGAAACAGGGGACGCCGGACGAGGTGGCAATCCAGGAATCCGTTAACACCCGCAAGGGCGTGGAACGCTGCATCCGCTTTGCCTTTGAATACACGCGTAAACGAAACAAGGCCAGGAAACTCACCCTGTGCGGGAAAACCAATGTCCTGACCTATGCCTTTGATCTCTGGGAACGCACGTTTTACGAGGTGGCAAAGGAATACCCGGACATTGAAACCGATTATGCCCATGTGGATGCCATCTGCATGTGGATGGTGAAAAACCCCGAATGGTTTGACGTTATTGTAACGGACAACATGTTCGGCGACATCATCACCGACCTGGGGGCCATGATTCAGGGCGGCATGGGCGTGGCGGCCGGTGGCAACATTAACCCTGAAGGCGTGTCCATGTTCGAGCCCATCGGCGGCTCCGCTCCAAAGTACACCGGTATGGGGGTTATCAACCCCGTGGCGGCGATCATGGCGGCCAGCCTGATGCTGGACCATCTGGGCGAAACCGATGTCTCCAATGCGGTGGAAGCGGCGGTAATGAAGGCCATCAAAAATGACCTGAAAAGCGTTGAAGCCAAAAAGATGGGCATGAGTACAGGCGAGGTGGGGGATTGTATCGCCGCTTATATCTAGTGCCCATCCATAAATTGCTATTTTGCCCGATTTCTGCGTCAGGCTCAAATTTTAATCCTCAAAATACGCAAAGTATTCCTCCGGTTAAAATTTTTGCCTTCCTTGAACTCGACCAAAATATCTAATTTCTGGACGAACACTATCTGGAAAAACCGGGCCAGGGGGACAGGCGTTCGTTCCCCTGAAGGGACCTTATTAGTTATCAGTGAGGATTTAATACTGATTGAGGAGAAATCAAGATGGTTGATAAACAATACAACGTGGCGGTTGCCGGTGCGACCGGGTTGGTGGGGAACCAGATGCTCCAATGCCTTGAGGAACGAAACTTTCCGGTAAAATCCATACGTATGCTGGCGTCCTGCCGGTCTGCCGGCCGCACGCTTGAATTCCAGGGAGAAAAACACACGGTCGAAGAACTCACTGAAGAATCCTTCAAAGACATGGATATCGCGTTTTTTTCCGCCGGCGGGTCGACCAGCAGAAAATTCGCCCCCATCGCGGCCAAGGATGGATGCGTGGTGATCGACAACTCCAAGGCATGGCGCATGGATCCGGATGCGCCCCTGGTTGTGCCGGAAGTCAACCCCCACGCGGTAGCGGATTATAAGAAAAAAGGGATCATTGCCAACCCCAACTGTTCCACGATTCAGATGGTTGTGGCCCTGGCCCCCATCCATCGTAAATTCAAAATCAAGCGGATCGTGGTATCCACCTACCAGGCCGTCTCCGGCACGGGCAAAGCGGCCATCGACGAACTTTTTGACCAGACCCGGGCCGTCATCAATTCCGACAAACTGGAGACCGGTGTATATCCCCATCAGATCGCCTTCAACTGCCTGCCCCATATCGGCGGTTTTCTTGAAAACGGATACACCGAAGAAGAAATAAAAATGGTAAACGAAACCCAGAAAATTCTTGAAGATGAATCCATCGGGGTTTCCGCCACCACCGTTCGGGTACCGGTTTTTTACGGGCATTCGGAAGCCGTCAATGTCGAGACCATCAACGCGTTGACGGTGGAGGACGTCAAAGCCCTCCTTGAAGCCTCCCCGGGCGTGGAGCTTGTGGATGATCCATCATCAAACACCTATCCGCTGGCGATTAACGCTGCCGGCCAGGACCCCACGTACGTGGGTCGTATCCGCAAGGACCCCTCTGTGGAAAACGCTATCGACATGTGGATCGTGGCCGACAACATCAGAAAAGGCGCTGCCACCAACGCGGTGCAGATCGGTGAGATTCTGATCAAAGACCACTTCTAAGGGTTCGTCACAAAATAAGTTGGGCAAATTTGGCGCCGGAATTTTTTCCGTCTTCGAGACGCGAGGAGGGAGAATAGCAAGCTATTTGACCGACGAAGCAACAAAGAAGACGGGAAAAAGAACAAGCCAAATGGTCAAGTTATTTTGTGACGACCCCTAACCCCTAATTGATTATTAAACGGGCGACATTCAGCTTTTGCAAAAACGCAAAAGCCACCCGGCAGGGAGAAAAAAACCGTGAACGCAGTCCCGATTACCCGAAATGGCTATGAAGCCCTTCAAAAAGAGCTTGTCCAGTTAAAATCCGTGGAACGGCCCCAGAACATCAAGGCCATTGAAGAGGCCCGGGCCCACGGCGATCTTTCCGAGAATGCGGAATTTCATGCCGCCAAGGAGAGACAGTCCTTTATCGAAGGGCGCATCAACGAGCTGGAAAACAAGCTGGCCAACGCCAACATCATTGATCCGGATGGGGTCCCCAAGGACAGGGTTGTGTTCGCCTGCCGGGTTCTGCTGGAAAGCATTGACACAGGCGAAGAAGTGACATATCAACTGGTTGGCCCGGATGAATCGGATATTGACAAAGGGTTGATATCCATTTCATCACCGCTGGGCAAGGCGATTCTCGGCAAAAAAGCCGGGGATGAAGTCACGCTTCAGGCGCCGGGCGGCAAAAGAACCTATGAGCTAGTGGAGATATTATAAAAAGGAGGTCTTACCGTGGCACGAATAACCGTTGAAGACTCTATGAAAAAAGTCCCGTCCCGTTTTGAACTGGTTCATCTTACGGCCCAACGCGTGCGGCAGATACGCGAAGGGGCCGAATATCTCGTGAATTCTCCGAAAAATGAGGATATCGTGGTGGCCCTTCGGGAAATCGCCGCCGGCAAAATAACCCAGGAAAATATGGATGAACTCTCCGAGATGGAACTGTTCAGCAATATCGGTGCAGCCGGCGGTGAAGACGCCGATACGGATGAAATCGTCGAAAATGAGGAAGATTCGACGGCTGACAAGACCGTGCCCGAGGACGCAGAATCGGAGGACACGGACGAAAATGCCGACGAACCGGAAGATTCGGACGAGGACGCCTAACTGGTGAGCAATCCCCCATGCCGAGCCGTAATTACAAAACCATCAACCGGACGCTGGGCAAAGCCCATCACCGTTACGGCATGCTGGCCGACGGGGACAGGCTCTGCGTCGGCCTTTCAGGCGGAAAAGACAGCCTGACCCTTATGTGGTTTCTCCACGAACGGCTCCCCCGGATTCCTATTGACTACACCATTGTTGCCTGCCATGTTGACCCCGGTTTTGAGAACGGCTGTGCCGAAAAACTGGAACAGTTCTGCGAGCATCGCGGCTGGAGCATCCGGGTGGAGCACACGGATCACGGGGTGGTGGCCCACAGCCCGGAAAACCTTGAAAATCCGTGTTTTCTCTGCGCCAGACGTCGACGGCAGCGCCTTTTTGAGGTGGCCGCTGAGCTGAACTGCAACAAACTGGCCCTTGGCCACACCAAAGACGACATCATTGAATCCCTTTTTCTAAACATGTTCTACGCCGGTGAAATCAGTGTGATGATGCCGTACCTGCCGATGTTCGGTGGTGAAATAACTATCATCAGGCCCCTTGCATTTACCGATGAAAATGATATAAAACGATTTGCAGCAGAAAAAGGGTTTCCGGAATTTATCAATCCCTGCCCATCCGCAGACCGATCCAAACGGTGGGAGATAAAGAACATGCTGGAAACCCTTTACAAAAGCAACCGGAAAATAAAAGGCAACATTTTCAGGGCGCTTGGCAATGTTAAGCGTGATTACTTGTTATGACAATGAAAGATATCCAAAAAGAACCGGATTACCGAAACACGCCCATTGACAAGGTAGGCATCAAAAACCTCAAATACCCCCTTAAAGTCCTTGACCGCAAAAACGGCACCCAGCAGACCATCGGCTATATCAACATGTACGTGGATGTTCCCCAGGAAAACAAAGGCACGCACATGAGCCGGTTCGTGGAACTGTTGCACATGCTTCAGCCGGAGATTTCGCTGAAAACGTTTGCGGTTGTCCTGGATCAGATGAAGGCAGACCTCAATGCCGAATCCGCCCATATGGAAGTCACGTTTCCCTATTTCATGGAAAAAAAAGCGCCGGTGAGTCATACACCGGCCTACATGGAATACACCTGCAAACTCACCGGCTCCAGCAAGCCTGACGGACGGCTGGACCTGATATCCGAGGTGGTGGTCCCCATATCTTCGGTCTGCCCATGCTCCAAAGAAATCAGTGCCGGCGGAGCCCACAACCAGCGTGGCGAAGTAACGCTGGCCATCCGTTCCAAAAAATTCACCTGGATCGAAGACATGATCGAGCTGGTGGAACGGGCCTCCTCCTGTGATCTGTATTCCGTGCTGAAACGGGTGGATGAAAAATACGTCACGGAAAAGGGATACAACAATCCCAAATTCGTAGAGGACATCGTCCGGGATGTGGCCGTTGAGCTAAAAAAAGACAGCAATATCAACTGGTTCTCTATCAGCGTGGAAAACTTCGAATCCATCCACAATCACAGCGCGTATGCCACCATCACCTGCGGGGACCCCAGGCGGTAAGGGTTCGTCACAAAATAAGTTGGGCAAATTTGATGGCTTCGTAAAAAGTCCAATTTCTTTGTTGCGCTGCATCTCTCGTCATGTCACGTACGGCTAAGTACGCTCCATTCCTCGAGATTTGCGCGCCTCGAACTTGAACTTTTTACTTTGCCGTCCGCAAGCGACTTTTTACGAGACCATCAAATTTGGCGTCGGAATTTTTTCCGTCTTCGAGACGCGAGGAGGGAGAATAGCAAGCTATTTGACCGACGAAGCAACAAAGAAGACGGGAAAAAGAACAAGCCAAATGGTCAAGTTATTTTGTGACGAACCCTAAGGCATAACTTCCACCTTTAAGGCCCGTTATTCTACGAGAACCGGCGGTTTTTCCGTTGCCGCACAGGTCACGGTCCTCCATGCCCCCCCTGCATTGAGATTTCAGATAAAAACGGCTTAATGCATCAATATTTTCTATTTGGATTATTAATTTTATCTATGCTATTTACATGATTTTATATTTTACCGCACAAACAAACATATTCGGTTGATGCCGGAAGGAGCTGACAATGAGTGAAGATTACCGACCCATGTGGAGTGAGTTAGGCCTTGATCTGGAGGCACACGACGCCCTGTTGGACGTTCTGGGACAGGCCTATCAGGACATTTACCTTGCACAGAAAAACCGCCCGACGGCGATGGAATATTTCGACTTTGTCATGAGCGAGGTCCATGGCCTGCGTATCAGGGAACTGCTGGATGAGAAGGCGGCCGGTCGCAAAATTATCGGGTCCTATTGTGTGTTTGTCCCCGAAGAGATCGTCCTGGCCGCCAATGCCACGCTGGTCGGTCTTTGTTCAGGAGCCGATTTTGCAACAGAAGATGTGGAACAATTACTGCCGCGCAATACCTGCGCCCTGATCAAATCCTCGTTCGGGTTCAAGATCGGCAAGGTCTGTCCTTACCTGGAAAGCGCTGACATGATCGTGGGCGAAAACACCTGTGACGGCAAGAAAAAGGCTTACGAGACCTTCAATCAACTCGTTGACAATCTCTATGTCATGGATCTGCCACAGGTCAAATCAGCGCATGGCAAGGCACTTCTCAGGTCCGAATACAAGCGATTTAAAGAGGCCGTGGAGAATCTCACCGGCGTCCCGATTACCGCCGAATCGCTGAAAACGGCCATACAGACGGTCAACGCAAAACGTGCCGCGATTGCCCGGCTCGCGTCCTTACGAAAAGCGGACCCGGCGCCGGTTTCGGGCCTGGACGCCCTGCTGGTAAACCAGGTTTCTTTTTATGACAATCCCGCCAGATTTACCGCCTCAGTGAACAAGATATGCGATGAACTGGAACAACGGATTGAAAACAAGAAAGGTGTATTCTCCGAGCACACACCAAGAATTCTCGTATCCGGATGCCCCCAGGCAGTGCCCAACTGGAAACTCCCCATGATCGTGGAGGCCGCCGGTGCTGTCATTGTGGGCGAGGAATCCTGCGTGGGGGAACGCGGCGTCCGCAACCTGACCGATGAATCCGGTGAAACCATGGATGAAATGCTCAATGCTATCGTTGATCGATATTTCCAGGTGGACTGCGCCATCTTTACGCCCAATCCCGACCGGCTGGTCCATATACAGGAAATGATGGCCGCTTACAAAGCCGACGGCGTCATTCATTACGGCCTGCAATTCTGCCAGCCATATCTGATGGAGGCCATACCGGTGGAAAAAGCACTGGAAGAAACAAACATCCCCTGCCTTCGCATCGAAACCGATTACAGCATGGAGGATACAGGCCAGCTGAAGACACGCATCGAGGCGTTTGTCGAGCAACTCAGATAAATCAAGGCGCCTTTTTTATGTTCCAATATCCTCAAAAATCGATGCCGGTTCTGAGCGAACCGGAACAGAAACCGTTATGGCACTTAATGCAAACAATAGGCAGACGAAAACGGAGGACGGATGCGGTATGCCGGCATAGACATCGGGTCCCGGACCATCGAAGTGGTGGTGGTGGATGAAACGTGTCAAATCGCACAAACGTTTCAGGCAGACACCGGATTTGATCCCATCACCGAGGCAAGAAAAATAACAGACGGGATCCGCTTCGACCGGATTATGGCCACCGGCTATGGTCGCAACCTGTTTGAAATCACCTTTGAGGCGCCGACAGTGACCGAAATCAAAGCCCATGCAAAGGGCGCGCGGACCCTTTTTCCCGATGCATGTGCCGTTCTGGATATCGGCGGCCAGGACAGCAAGGCCATCGCCCTTGCCGATAACGGCAAGGTAAAGAAATTTGAAATGAACGACCGCTGTGCCGCCGGCACCGGCAAATTTCTTGAAATCATGGCCAATGCACTGGGATACGATATTCAGGACTTCGGCTCTGAAGCCCTTGCTGCAAAAAGGGAAATCGCCATTTCCAGCATGTGCACCGTTTTTGCAGAATCCGAAGTCACTTCAATGATCGCCAGAGGCCAGGACCGCCGTGAGATCGCCCTGGGGCTGCACGCCAGTGTGGTACGGCGCGTGGCTGCGATGCTCCACCGCGTTTCCCCGGATGGCGATATCGTTTTCACCGGCGGTGTAGCCCATAATGCCTGCATCCGTACCCTTTTATCAAAGAAGCTCGGCCGACAGGTGGTCAGCCCGGAGGCCCCCCAGTTCACCGGTGCGCTGGGCGCCGCGCTGCTGGCCGGGGCCGACCAGGAGGACCAGGTTTTATAGGCTGAAATAAACCGGAAACGGTATCAGTGCCCGCCTCTTTGCACAATTTCCCGTACCGCCGGCATTATCGCATCCGACCGCTTTTTCGGGGTATTGACCATCACCACGTATTGGTACAACGCCCCGTCATCGGCCTGAATATACCCGGCGCGGGTGCTGATGCCGTTCAGGGTGCCGGTTTTATAATACCCGTTTCCGGCTTCGCGCATAAGCGTCCGGAAGGGCACAAACGCATCCAGTGCCCGGCTCATCATCTGCGCGGACATGCGGTTTTTCCTGGACAGGCCGGAGCCTTCATAAATCTCAGCTCCCTGGATATCTAAGGACCGGCGCACAAATTTATCAATCGCCCGCTTCCCCTTGTCCATGGTGGCGGGCGGCCCATAGGTCACGGCACCACACACCAGAAAAAGCTGGTTGGCGATAAAATTATTGGAATACCGCAGCAACTTTTCCGCCACGGTCTCAATGGCATTGGAAGATACATGCCGGTACACCAGCACATCCTCGTTTTTGTTAACCCGTCCGTGAACGACCCCGCCTTTCACCTGGCATCCGCTGTTTTCAAGAAAGTACTTGAATAATTCGCCGGCATAAAGCGCCCCTTCCCCCGGTCCGTCGACAAACATCACCCGCCCGTGGTTTACTGCCAGATGCCGTATCCGTTTTTCCACAAACGGCAGCAGCGGCGTCTGGGGTTCCGCACTGACATACGTTCCGTTTTTTTTCACAAAACGCACAGTGTTGTAATTGGCGCACAAAGCGCCATTGGGGGCGTCATAAGGCTGGAGGGAGTCGCTGGCCCGGCCGGGAACCCTGATATCCGGCGAAAACCACTGGTCATCCACGATAATGTTCCGGATCTGCTGAAGATGACGGGAAATCGCTTCAGCCGCCCGACCGATCTCCTGGGACACCAGGCAGGGATCGCCATAGCCTTTTATCACCAGGTCATCATCCGGCGTTCGATAAAAATCCGTGGCAAACCGGTACTCCGGGCCCAGCATATCGAAGGCCGCCAGCACGGTTACCACCTTCAGGATAGATGCCGGTATCCGTAACTGATCCGTATTCTTAGAAACCACCACTTTGCCGGCACTGCCGCATTCCTTTATCAGAATGCTGTCCCCGGCGCCGATGAAAGAATGGATTTTCTCTACGGGGCCGGCAAAAACAGGCCAACAAAAAACAGCCGTCACCAGACAGACCATCACGACAGTTCGGCAGAGGAATTTCATCATCATTATCATTCCATTGCATTTCCACGCGGGGGCATGGAAACGAGAACACTTCACCATTTATTGCGAAGGCACATGGTGCTTGCACTCAACCTTCGTGTTCTTCGTGTACTTCGTGGTTCAATTGCCCGTGGGGTTGATTACCACGAAGCGCATGAAAAACATTTGCGTTTATGGTCATGCCCCTTAGTTTATCGCAATTAACTGACCAGCAACACGTGCCCAGCCCCTTGCAGCGCAGCCGAGCAGGGGCGGTTTTTTCGGAAGACGCGGGCAGACTGTCTGAGCAGACGAGACTTTACGAATCTGCACAAAAGAACAGGCGAGTTTCTGCCCGCGCCGAAAAAACCGCCCCTGCGAGGGAAGCCGAAGGCCAAGCTGCGGGGCGCCCTTTCTTTTGCATACTTTTCTTTGGGCGAGCAAAGAAAAGTATGAAGAAAAAATATGCATGAAGTCAGTTCGCCAGATTAAGCTGGCGATCGACAATACCAGTTAAGCAAGGAAAAAAGCGCAATAGGCTTTATACGCCATATACACATCCCCCTTGCTGGAAATTTCAAAGGGCGAATGCATGGAAAGCAGGGCCGGGCCGCAGTCCACGATATCCATGCCGTATTCGGCCAGAAACTTGGCCAGGGTCCCGCCGCCGCCCTGATCCACCTTGCCCAGCTCTCCGGTCTGCCAGACAATCTTGTTGGCATTGAAAATGCCCCGTACCCGCCCCACAAATTCGGCACTGGCATCGTTTGCCCCGGATTTTCCCCTGGCACCGGTAAATTTGGTAATGCAGATGCCGTATCCCAGTTGCGCGGCATTGCGCTTTTCATGGACCTCCTGATAATCAGGGTCCAGCGCGCCGTTTACATCCGCTGACAGCGCCGACGCCCCGGCGATCACTTTTCGCAGGGTCCTTTCATCCAGGACCTTTCCCTTTATATGGGAAAGGTCGGAAATAAAATCCGGCATAAACCGGGACTGGGCGCTGGAATTGCCCTCGCTGCCGATTTCCTCCTTGTCATAAAATATCGCCACCGCCGTGCTGGCAGGCGTTTTTACATCGCACAGGGCGGCAAGGCTGGTATAGACGCAGATCCGGTCGTCCTGGCCGTAAGCGCCGATCATGCTCCGGTCAAACCCCACATCCCGGGCCCGTCCCGCGGGCACCGCCTCCAGCTCGGCACTCATGAAATCCTCTTCCACCATCTTGTACTTATCGTGAAGATACTTGAGGACCGTCAGCCGGAACCGGTCCTTGACCCCGGTATCGCCGATGGGCAGGCTGCCGGCCAGCAGATTCAGCTTCTCGCCTTCAAACACGTCCGCCAGTTTCTTGTTGTTCTGAAATTTTGCCGCCAGGTGGGGAAGAAGATCGGCAATGGTGAACACCGGATCGTTGTCATCTTCACCCATTTCAATATCAACCACTGTCCCGTCATTTTTGACAACCCTTCCATACAAGGCAAGGGGCCGGGACAGCCACTGGTATTTACGGATTCCCCCGTAATAATGAATCTTGAACATGGCCAGATCCACCTCTTCATAAAGGGGATTCTGTTTGAGGTCCAGGCGGGGGGAATCCACATGGGATGCAATGATATTCAGGCCATTTTCAAGGGAGCGGCTTCCCAGCACCGCGGCAGCCACGGCTTTCCCCTTGAACACCCGGTAGTACCGGCCATGCTTGAGAGCGGCCGCCTTTTTGGCCCCGTCGATATTGACAAACCCTTTCTGCTCCAGTTGTTCCACAATGGCCGCAACCGCTTTGCGCTCGGTCTTTGCCTTATCCAGAAACCGCTTATAATCGTCGGTAAAGGCAAACGCCTTTTTTTCGTCGGCCTGGGTCAGCCGGTCCCACACCATCTGGGGCTTTCGGGTGGTCTTTTTTGCAAACGCATCGATCTCTTTTTTGGTCATCTTCTTTGCCATGTTATTCCCTCTTCCGTATCATATGTTGATGGCTTCGTAAAAAGCTTCCAACCCCGCCGCGGCGTTTTTGCAGAAAGTAACTTGCGCCATGGCTTCGCAATCGAATCTTAAATTATCGATACCGATACCGATTTCGATTTCGAATTGAGTTCCTTGGAAGTCCAATATCTTTGTTGCGCTGCATCTCTCGTCATGTCACGTACGACTAAGTACGCTCCATTCCTCGAGATTTGCGCGCCTCGATCTTGAACTTTTTACTTTGCCATCCCAAATTCGACTTTTTACGAGTGTATCATATGTTGCCTTATTCGTGCAGATTCGTGCCAATTCGTGGGAAAATAGGCCCACGAATTGACACGAATCTGCACGAATGCAGGAAAACGTCAACCATTGTCGGTGTCCGTCTGTGGGGAGCTTTGGCCGGTTATTTTCTCTTCCCTCGTTCCCACGCTGAGCGTGGGAACGAGGGGGGGGGGAAGAAAACTTACCGGCTTTCCAGCACAAAGGTCACGGGACCGTCATTAACCAGGGCCACGTCCATC
>JAXHVL010000038.1:0-24651 GCA_034189225.1 Thermodesulfobacteriota bacterium | reverse complement strand
TACACGGAAAGGCACGGAAAAAGGGAGCAAGATGGTTCCTTCCGTGCTCTTCCGTGTATTCCGTGGTTAAAAAAGATGCTTTGGTTTTAAATGAATTACCACGTTAAGTTCCTTGGAAGTCCAATAGCAGCAAAGCGATGCATCTCTTGTCATGCCACGTACGCTGTAGGGGCGAACCTTGTGTTCGCCTGATCAGAGGGCGAACACAAGGTTCGCCCCTACAAAAAATTCCTCGAGAATGAATTAGACACGCCGCATCTTGAACTTTTTACTTTACCGTCCCAAAGTGACTTTTTACGAGTGCATCAGCTTTGCGAGAGTCATTTTTTTTCTCTTTACCACCTTCCTGCGCGGAAACGCAGCATCTCAAGGCCGATTTCGATTGTCCTGGTTCTGGATAACACGAATTAAAGAAAAGTCAAGGGAGATGTCCGAATATGGACACAAAATTGTGGGTATTTGCACATCCTGAGATCTGTTTTTGAACGCGGATCAATAAAAACAATAGGTTACAATAAAAATAACGTTGGCATATATTTTGCTAAATTTATCAGTTTTGATTGAGGAAAATTCTATCAACCCCAAAACCAACAGGAGTGGCAATAATGCGCGATGTTTACGTAATCGGTGTGGGCATGACCCCTTTTGGCAAGCATATGGACAAAACCATGAAAACCCTGGCAGCGGATGCGGTAAACGGGGCGCTCGAACATGCCGGCATAGAAAAAAAAGATATTCAGACCGCCGTGGTGGGCAATGCCTACCAGGGGCTTGTCACAGGTCAGGAGTCGATTCGCGGACAGGTTGTGCTCCGGGCCATGGGAATCGGTGACATACCGGTAACAAATGTGGAAAATGCCTGCTGTTCTTCGGCCACGGCACTGCAAGTGGCATGGATGGATGTCGCCATGGGGCTGCATGATGTGGGACTGGTCCTGGGTATGGAAAAAATGTACATGGAAGACCGGGAAAAACGGCTCCAACTGTTTTCGGCATCAGCGGATGTGGAAGTGGTGGAGATGATGGTCAAGGCCATGAAGGAAGACGCGGAAAAGAAACGCAAGGCCGCCGAAGAAAGAGGCGAGGCCCGGCCGGAGAAAAAATCAAAAGGCGGCAGCGCGTTCATGGAAATCTATGCCATGGGCACCCGGATGCACATGGAAAAATACGGCCTGACCCAGCGGCAGCTCGCCATTATCAGCGCCAAAAATCATAACAACAGCGTACACAATCCCTACGCCCAGTACCGCCAGCCGTTTACCGTGGAGGAAGTACTGGCCGCCCCGCCGGTGGCCTACCCCCTCACCCGACCCATGTGCTCGCCGGTGGGCGATGGCGCCTCGGCGATTATTATATGTTCAAAGGAGTACGTTAAAAAACTCGGCATCCAAAAACCGGTAAAAATTCTGTCTACAGTCCTTGGAAGCGGTATGGACCGCGGATTTGATGACCCGGACATCGGCGAGCGGGTTGCCAAAATTGCCTATGAACGGGCCGGCGTCGGTCCCGAGGACATTGATGTGGCGGAATTCCACGACGCCACGGCATTTGGTGAAGTCGTCAATACCGAGGCGCTGGGCTTCTGCCCGCGGGGCGAAGGCGGCATTTTTGCCGAGGAAGGCCATTCCGCACTGGGCGGCAAACTACCGATCAACCCCTCCGGCGGCCTGGAATCAAAAGGCCATCCCGTGGGGGCCACGGGTGCCGGTCAGATCACCGAACTGGTCTGGCAGCTGCGGGGCGAGGCCGATGGCCGGCAGGTTGAGAACGCACGGATCGCTCTTGCGGAAAATGGCGGCGGCAATATCGGTATTGAAGAAGCCGCCATGGTGATCACCATATTGCAGGCCGATTTCTAATCCGTGGTCATTGGGTCAGCATATCGGACCAGCATATGGGATCAGCATATGCAATACCGCCACAGCCGCAGAAAGGAATAGGGTTATGATTTCACGCTCCGACATAAAAGCGTTTCTGGGAAATGAGCCACAGTTTGACGACATCATGTGCAGCCTTCGCGCCACCGGGCGGCAGCCCGGGAGCATTATAAAAGAAATGAAGGCCGTCACGGCAATTGCCCGGAAGTTCAATGAAGAGGTGGCCAGGCCATACGCCGCTGAACTGGACCTGAAAATGCACGCCGATGCCGATTACCTGGCATGGGACTTTGTAAAAAAAGCCAATGAATGG
Organism: Thermodesulfobacteriota bacterium; assembly: GCA_034189225.1. Taxonomy (GTDB): domain Bacteria; phylum Desulfobacterota; class Desulfobacteria; order Desulfobacterales; family Desulfosudaceae; genus JAXHTY01. The sequence continues at coordinate 22,461 of JAXHVL010000038.1, read as the reverse complement.
AAATTATACACCCTGTTTATTCCGAAAACATTTGGCGGCCAGGGTTACAGCCTTTCCTGTATGGGCTATTTTTTGGAGGAACTGAGCTCCGTCTGCCCTTCTATGGCAAACCTCGTTGGAGTTCATTATCTGGGGTATGCCGGTCTGACCGCTTCCTGGAATGCCAAACTGATTGACCGTATATCCCGGGACGTGGTCAGGGGCCAGAAAACCGGCGAGCCCTGCCTGATCTCCTTTGCCATGACCGAGCCGGACGCTGGAACGGACTCTCAGAATGTGGAATTCATGGATATCGGTTCACTGGCGTGCCATGCCAAAAAGGTGGAAGGCGGATACATCCTCAATGGCACCAAAATCTTTATCAGCTGCGGGCATCTATCCACCTGGCACACGGTATTCGCCTATACTGATACTGACAGGGCTTCGGAAAACATGGCCATGATGATGGTCCGCACCGGCTCGGAGGGGTTTTCGTTCGGCAAAAAGGAAAAAAAGATGGGCCAGAAGGCCTCTGTGGCAAGCGAGCTGGTGTTTCGCGACTGCTTTGTCCCGGATGAGCTTGTGCTCCTGGACAAATCCCAGGCCGGCAGATTAACCCGAACACCCCGGCAAACCACGGAGCAGATCCTGGCCTATATCTGGTCGGCCTCGCGGACCGGCGTGTCCGCATTCGGCGTAGGCGTTGCCAGGGGGGCGTACGAAAAGGCCCTGCAGTTCGCGGCGGAGACCGAAATTAACGGAGAATTCCTGATCAACCATGAATGGTGCCAGGCCATGCTGGCGGAAATGTATAAAAACGTGGCGGTGGGTCGCCTGTCCTATTTTGAATCGGCCTATGCCAGCGGCATGCACGGTATGTGGAAACTGCTGAACCTTAAACCCATGTACTACATGATCAGATGGACGCCTTTGGCGATGTACGACAAAATATTTCCCAAAATTGCCAAGCTCGGCTTTACCACCTGGCTGTTCCGTAAATTCGCCTTCGATTTTCAGAGCGATGCGGAGATTGACCGCACCGACGGATGGGGATCACTGGCCAAGACAGTCGGCACAGACGCCGGCATCACAAACTGCCGAATGGCACTTGAGATCATGGGAAAAGCCGGCATCCGTCACGAACAGTTGGTGGAAAAGCTTCTGCGGGACAGCAAGCTGTTCCAGATTTACGAAGGCACCAATCAGATCAACCGGATCAACACATTCAAACGACTGGTGGCACGCAACTGCCCGGGTACGGAATGCTTCCCCTACCCCGGGAACGATCGAACCTGCTGACTCGCCGCGGTTCAGACTGAATATAGAATGAGAAATTGAACAATAATTAGCAGAAAGGTCAAAGCATATGTTAACCAAACCAATCAACAACCTTCCGATTTTCAAAGGCATTAATCTGAAAATTGAGGATCCGGAAAAAATCGCTCTGCGATTTGTCAATGAAGACGGCAGCGAGGAGCCGGTTTCCTATCATGACCTTTTTGAAAACACCAACCGGTTATCTCATGTCCTTCTGGAGGCGGGCGTGGGCAAAGGCGACACCTTTACCTTGCTGATGAAAAACCATCCGGAATTCGTGTATGCAATTTTTGCCGCCGTATCCATCGGCGCGATCGTCGTCCCCATTGATCCCCGGTCAAAAGGCCGGAAGCTTTCGTTCCAGATCAACAATACCGATTCAAAAGGCATCATCGTGGAAGACCAGTTCCTTGATGGGCTGGATGAAATCAACGACGATATTCAGGGACGTCCGGTTATCGGGGTTATTTATCGGGACCACCACAACATCCCGGTCCGGCAAGAATACCCGAATCTCAGTGATCTGCTGGAAAAGGCGAGTACGGATATTCCCAAGCAGGCCGTGGCCTTTGATGCCGGCGCCCCGGCCCAGATTATTCACACCTCGGGAACCACCGGCGATCCCAAGGGGGTGGTGCTGAATGCGGACCGTTTCATAATCTACGCCATGATGGCCGACTTTCTGTGGCAGTACCAGCCCGACGATATTCCCTACACCGGCCTCTCCCTGACCCACGGAAACGCCCAGTCCGTGACCTTGATGCCCTCCCTGGCCAAGGGGCTGCCCGCCGTTATCAGTGAACGATTTACCAAGAGCAAAATATGGGACATCTGCCGGAAATACGGATGCACCACATTCTCGCTGCTGGGCGGCATGATGTCCGGCATCTACAACGAACCACCCAAACCTGATGATGCAGACAACCCGGTCCGGAAAGTTATCAGCGCCGGAACCCCGCGGGCCATATGGGAAGACTTTGAAAAACGCTTCGACGTAAAAATTCACGAATGGTACGCGGCTGTTGAAGGCGGTCTGGCCCACAACCCGCCCGGTTTCGGGCCGGTGGGCTCCTTCGGCAAACCGCCCGAAGGCCTCGTCGAGATGAAGATTGTCGATGAAAACGACAATGAGCTTCCGCCCGGCGAACTGGGCGAACTGATCAGCCGCATGGCCGGTGGTAAAACCGAGGTGAATTATCACGGTAAGGAAGAGGAATCCAGGAAAAAGACCAAGGGCGGATGGCTTCGCAGCGGCGATATTTGCCACATGGATGAAAACGGCTTTTTCTACTTTGATTTCCGCAAAGGCGGAGGACTGAGACGCCAGGGGGACTTTATTCAACCCGACATGGTGGAAAAGGTCATCGGCGAATGCGACACCGTATCGGAGGTCTGTGTTTACGGCGTTCCGGCCTCTTCCGGCGCCCCCGGCGAAAGCGATATCGTGGCGGCGGTTGCGCCATACGAAGGTCAGCGCATTGATATTGAAGCGATAAAAGAAGTCTGCAAAAACAGCCTGGAACGCAACTCCATCCCCACCTATCTTCAGGTTGTGGATGAAATACCCAAAACCATATCGGAAAAAATGCTTTCCAGGGTGCTGAAGGACGAATTTTCACCGGATGCGGACAATGTGGTCGCGCTTTAGCCCAAAACTGCGCCGCCGTTGAACTTATAAATAAAACAAAGAATTATATGACATTTTTCAACCACGGAATGCACGGAAAAACACGGAAGAAAAGAAGCCCGGTTGCCTTGGTTTCTTCTTCACCGTGCCGGCCATAGCAAAAAAAATAGTATTTTTGCAGTTCAAACGACTGAAGACACAACGGGAGACGCCACCATGACAAGCTCAGAAAAAAAAGAATTACAACTTCTGGATAAGGCATCCAGCGAATTTGCCCGAAAAATGCTGGCACCGGAACGGGAAGAGAACGATCACTATCCATTTGGCCCGTTTTTTCAAAACGTACTGGACAAGGCCTTCTCTCTTGACTTTTTCCACTTGGTGCTTCCCGAGGATGCGGGCGGCGCGGGACACAGCCTTGAGGCACTCTGCCTGGTGCTGGACAATATCTGCCGGGAAGACAGCAGCCTGGGCGGTATTATTTTCACCAACGCCCTGGCCCAGGAAATCATCCTGGCAGCGGATGCAAAACCCCTGTTAACCGAAATAACAGACGGCACAGAAACCCCCGCCGCTTTTCTGATTGCCTTTCCGACATTATCCAATCCCTCGGAAACCAATACACTCCCAACAGCGTCGGCAAATGGCGACACCTACTCGCTTTCCGGCACCGCCGATTATGTGGTCCTCGGCAATATTGCCGGCCATGTCCTGCTGCCTGCAAAAATCAACAACAGCAAGGCCTATTCATTTTTTCTGGTGGACACCGCCGCCGACGGCGTCACCATGAGTGAACCGGTGGTCAGCCACGGCCTTCATGCCTGTCCGGCCGTTGATATGACCCTGAAATCCGTTCCTGCCAGACTCGTAGGCGCAGCCGATGAAGGAGAGGCCTGTTTCAATAAAGCCGTCGCCATCATGCAGCTTGCCGCAGCCGCGATGTCCTGCGGTATTATGAAAGGCGCCGTCAAGGAAGCCTTTGCTTATTGCAGCGAGCGGGTCCAGGGGGGAAGGAAAATCAAGGACTGGTCGGCGCTTCAAATGCTGCTGTCCGACATGGCCATCAAAACCCAGGTAGCGGACATGCTGATTTCCCAAGCCTGCCAGGCCGCTAAAAACGAAGAAAAAGGATGGAAAATTCGCGTTCAGGCCGCTTCTCTGCACATTCAGGATGCAGCAGCCAGCCTGGTGTCCGACGGTATCCAGGCGCTCGGTGGCGTGGGATATATGAAGGATTTCGGCCAGGAAAAACGGTTCCGCGATACCGGCCAGATCAATGCTTTCCTAGGCCTGGCGCCGATGAAAAAACTGAGCCTGGTCCGGCAGCTGTTAAACAACGGATAGCTGGCTTTAATGAATACTGCTTAGGGTTCGTCACAAAATAAGTTGGGCAAATTTGGCGCCGGAATTTTTTCCGTCTTCGAGACGCGAGGAGGGAGAATAGCAAGCTATTTGACCGACAAAGCAACAAAGAAGACGGGAAAAAGAACTATGGGAATTGGCCAAGTTATTTTGTGACGAACCCTTATGATAGGGGAACGGGATATCAAGTACGTTGTAAATAATTTGAGTATTCCGATCGATATCCCTGATCATGCGGGCTTTTTTGCACGCCGCCACCCGAGGGTGATAATATGGTCATCCCGGTTGTAACGTTTTGCAAACGACTTTACGCGTCTATTTCCACGCCATGGCGCAGGGCCAGTTTCTCAAACATCATCACGATGCCGGCAACAATGGAATACAATGCCTCGATGCCGAGATTCGCCGTTGCCGTCTTGTCAAAAAACAGGTTCAGGCTTGAGCCCAGCCCGTCATCGGGCCGCCAGTAGCACACCAGGATCGGCACCTTTGGCAGGGGATGCAGCACGATGGCAATATCCGACTGGTAGTGATTGTCAACCTGTTTCCCGTTGAATATATGTACCATATCCTCGAACAAATTTGTATACTTATCTGCAATCTGTTTTAACGGCGACTCACACCGCTGAATAAAAAGGCCGTTGCGCGGGGCGCCGTTTTCAAGTTCCCGGAACGGAACCCACTGGTCGCTGACCGGCAGGCCCTGTGAATACAGAATATAAGTGAGGACGGGGATGGTCACCCAGGGGATGATGTGAATTTCCGACGAAAAGGAACCGTCCGCGTGAATGTGAAAATACTTGCCGAATATCTTAATGGTCAGGCGGTTTTTGGCAAAAACCCCGCCAACGATTTCCGCCCGGGACGACAGATCGATCTTTTGTATTTCTTTCTTGAGGTTGGCCTCAACCGTTTCCATTTCCTGGCCGGGGGCCGGCCGGGTTGCCACATTTTCTTCGTATTTCTCCATCGTCTCTTTATCCAGCCGGGGGCACTCGCTGAGCTTGCGATCCCCCTTGAAGACCGCCGCGGCAAAGGCCAGGCAGGTTTTTTGGTTGCACTCCCGGCAATTGGACTGTTCCAGCAGCTTGTATATCTCCATCGGACTCTTAAGTTTCGCCATATATGAATGCCTCCGGGTTTTTCGGCGTTTGGCCCGGTCAATGCAACCGGACGATCTGGATCAAATCAACGAATTGCTCCATAATATATTACGTCGCCGGTAAAAGTCAAAAAAGACGCAGATCCTCACGATCATGCGATCACACAAAGGGTTCCGCCATTTCCGCCACCCTGCCGGACGCCACGGCCGAATGGAAGCTGTCCGCCAACGCCCGGCTTTTGTCAGCCACGGCGTTCCAGTAGGCAAATCGTGTATCGTCCCGGCCTCTCAGGGTGATAAAATCTTTTCGATCCGGAATCTTTCCATGCGGCAGGGAGGCCACAAATGCGGGAGACGGGGCCACCATCACCACATTGTCCAGGCACCCGGGGTCGGGTTTACGCCATTTGACCTGCTTATCAAACCACCCCGGAATGATCCGGTTGACATAGTGGGGAAACAGTACAAGTTCTTCCGGCCCCGTGGCAAACGGCACGTTCAGATGATAGTCGATGATGCCACCATCCCGGTACACACCGGGCGGGGCGTCGGGGATATCAGCCACCCCCTGCATCACCATGGGAATAGAGCCGGAGGCGATCATGGCCTTTCGAATGTTGGACGGGGTGAGCGGAATTTTGTGAAGGGGGAACCCGTTGAGCGAATTGAAAAAGTCGCCGTCAACAGGATGGTGAAAAAGGGCCCGTTGGAAAAAAAACCCCAGCGAGGACCGGCTCACCGTGTTGCAGAGCGCCGCCAGGCCGAGTATCGGCAGTTGTAAAGGCCTGGCCTCGCTTTTCAAAGGCGGCAGCGTGCACCGCACCGCCAGAAAATTCAGCCGGAAATAAGGGTGTTCCAGTATCTGGCGGATCTCGTCATCGCCGATATACCGCTTCAGAATGTTCACCGCTTCAGCTGATACCTCGGCCGCCGTTGGTTTATCCGAATATCGCTGATAAATATACGCGGATTTCAGACGGTCGATGGCGGCCAGGGGGTCTGCCACGGATGCACCGGCAAACCGCCAGGTGCCGATGGATGCCCCCAGAAGGTACAGGGGCCGCTCCCGGTCTTTGAACCAATCGCCGAAAAGAAACCGGTCCAGGCCATACAGCACCAGCCACTTGGGCCCGCCCGCGGCCCCGGCCACCGCAGCCACCCTGTCCGGAGAAAATCCCCCGTCCCGAATGACGGACAGGGCCTTTTTCCCGGCATAAATCACAAAGTCCCTGTTATGCAAGCATGCCTCCGTCGCAGGTAATACAACTGCCCGTGGTAAAGGTGGCCGCATCAGAAACGAGATAGAGCACGGCCCCGGCCATCTCTTTGGGCGTGGCATGGCGGCCCATAGGAATGCCGCCCACGGCATAGTCATAGATCGCCTTGTTGGCTATAATGGCCTCGGAGAACTTGGTTTCGGTCAAACCGGGCAGCAGCGCGTTCACCCGGATGTTGCTGGTGGCCAGTTCCTTGGCAAAGGCCTTGGTCATGCCCACCAGGCCGGCCTTGGTGATGGAATAGATGCCCTGCATGGGCGCCGGGCTGATGGCATTCACAGACGCCACGTTAACAATGGACCCGCCGTCGGATTCCATCATCAGGGCGGCCCCGTACTGGGTCATGAAAAACGGCCCTTTCAGGTTAACATCATTGGTCTTGTCCCATGCCCACTCCTCGGCATTCATCATATCCCCGAAATAGGGATTGGTAGCCGCATTGTTCACCAGGATATCCAGCCGGCCATACCGATCCCGGATGCCGTCAAACAATTCCTTTAACTGCTCCAGGTACCCGATGTGACAGGCAACAGCCTCGGCCTTGCCCCCGTTCTGATTAATCTTCTCCGCCACCGCGTTCAGCGGGTCGATTTTTCTGCCCACGAGCACGCATTGCGCCCCGTATTCGGCCAGGGTAATGGCAATGGCCTCGCCGATCCCCCGGCTTGCCCCGGTGATCACCGCAATTTTATTCTCCAGTGAAAAGTCTACCATCATTACACAACCTCCTTTATTTTTAACGGCTTCTTAAAAAGCGCCCAACCCCGCGCAGCCTTATTACAGTCAGTAACCTGCCGAGCACGTGGTTTTGCCCGGTCAAGTTCACCCGTTTGTTCGTATTAAGAAATTCTGTCGACGTTAATTTTAAGAATTTTGGCCATTCGTTTTGCCATTGAAGGCGACAGGCGACGCTTGCCCCTTTCATAATCACTGATCATATTTTGTCGAATGCCAAGTTTTTCAGCAAGCTGAGCCTGAGTCATATTGGCTTTAAGCCTTGCCGCCGCAAGAAGGTTACCAACTCTGTTTGACTGCATTTCTTTCCAAAAATCAGTATCTTCAATTTCAACACTTTCGGAATCATCTGCCGTGAGAATACTCACATCAAACTTCTTGCTGATCCACTCTATAAGTTCATCAACCTTCTCCCCCTGGAGCGATATCTCAATACGGGGCTTTTTCACGAGTGCCAACATAATACACCTCAATTACAATTTCCCCTTTATGGTAAGTCCAGCATGCCACATAGCGATAATTCAAATGGCAATGATATTTATCCTTACCTAGGGGTGAAAAATTATGCCAACCCTAAGGTCTTCTATCAATAAAAACAGTAATTTACGAATATTTATGGGCAACTTTTCAAGTCCACGAAGCGCCTTTTTTTGATTTTGACCTCGTATTCCATTTGGTTATATTATAACTTAATAAAGTTATAATCAATAAAATTCATCTGGTGTGTAAAGAAATGTATCGAATGCCCCGCGCCACGGTATCAGAACTGCGACTTTTCCATGGCCCGCTGCGCGGTACGTTCCAGCACCTGCACCGCCGCGATGAGCAGGCCGAACCGTTCATCTTTGGTCTGGCCGTGGTAAAACCGGTAATAGATCTGCTGAGCGATTACCGCCAGACGAAACGTACCGAATATATAGTAAAAATTAAAATCATCCACGGTCATACCGCGCCGTTCCTTATAATAATCCACCACTTCCCGGCGGCTCATCATGCCCGGCGCATCCGTGGGCAGCATCTTGATCATCAATTCTTCTTCCGGGTCGTCGGCCTGGACCCAGTAACCCAGGGAAGACCCCAGGTCCATCAACGGATCGCCCAGAGTGGCCATCTCCCAGTCAAACACCCCGATGATTTCCAGGGGATTGTCGGGATTCAGCACCAGGTTGTCGAACTTGAAATCGTTATGAATAATACAGGCATCCGGCCGCTCAGGCGGCATATTTTCCGCCAGCCACGCCATCACGGCTTCGCAGTCCGGGGCGTCATCGGTTCTGGCATCCCGGTAGCGGCGGCTCCACCCTTCCACCTGACGCTTCACGTAGCCCTCCGGCTTTCCGAAATCCCCCAGCCCGATGGCGTCATAATCGATGGCGTGAAGATCGCAGAGCACGTTGATGGCGTTTTCGCACAGGGTCCGCACGTCCGCCGGTGTCATGTTCAGCTCATCGGGCAGGGTCTTGCGCAGAATAATCCCCCGAATACATTCCATGACATAAAAATCACACCCCATTATGCTGTGATCGTCGCAGAACAGCAGGGGTTTCGGGCAATAGGGAAACACCGGGTGAAGAGCGTCCAGGATTTTGAATTCACGACCCATATCATGGGCGGTCCTGGCCTTTTTGCCAAAGGGCGGCCGCCTGAGAATGAAATCCTGATCGCCGATGGTGATCCGGTAGGTGAGATTTGAAAAACCGCTGGGAAACTGCTTTACCTGAATATCCCCCCGGCCGGCAGACAGGTTGTCCCTCAGAAACGCCTCGAGCCGGTCCGTGTCCAGTGCCTCCCCTTCCCTCACATCTTTTGGTTGATCAATCAAATCGCCTGTGGCCATGGCACAACCTCTTAATTTAATACATTAGATATTAATATTTAATTATTTGTTTTTATGTTATTTTTTGCAAAATTAAAAACCACTTTTGCATAGGTTTCCACCGTAATCTGCCGCCGTGAATATTTCCACCGCTTCAAATACCAGTCCTGAAGCATGGCCTTGATCAGGGATGCGGTCATGACCGGATCATCCACCACAAAGGCGCCGGATTTTATCCCCTGCTCAAGAATATCAGCAAACACCTGCTCTGTATACAATTCACTGGCGATGGCCTTTTTCTGCTCCTCCCGGCCCAGGTTCTTGGCTTCCATGTAAAAAAAATAAAACCAGGGCTGCATGGCCTCGCTCAGGTAAAGATGGGTGGTAATGGCGGCCTCGAGCTGGTTTTCCGGGGGTGCGCCCCGGTCCACCGCTTCGCCGAGAAGCTGGCCGGTGATCCGGTAGCCCTGTTCCTGAATGATGGCCAGCAGCTGCTCCTTGCTGGAAAAATAGGAATAAAGCGCCCCCAGACTCAGGTTGCTTTCCCTGGCCAGATCCCGGAGACTCATGGCGTGGAACCCCTTGGCATTGCTAAGCCGGAGGGTGGCGTTGTAAATATTCACCAGGTTCTTCACCACCACGGCTTGCTTTTTCACCTTGATGGTCTCCCGGTTTTCATGGAAGATATCCCGGCAGATATCCTCCATGGAAAGCCGCACCTTATTGGAAAATTCCTTAAACGTCATAATATGAACTTCCAAGGAACTCAATTCGAAATCGAAATCGGTATCGGTATCGAAATCGATAATTTAAGATTCGATTGCGAAGCCATGGCGCACCTTCCTTTCTGCAAAAATACCGCCGCGGCGGGGTTGGAAGCTTTTTAAGAAGCCATTTTCGGATTTTCCTGATATTCGCGCAGTATCCGCTTGGCCACCGACAGCTTGTGGACCTCGTCGGCCCCGTCATAGATCCGCGCGGCCCGTTCATGGCGATAGAAAAACGCCAGAATGGTATCGTCGGTCATGCCCAGCCCGCCATGCACCTGAAGGGCCCTGTCGATGATCCGCTGCATGGTATTGGCCACCACGAACTTAATAAAGGAAACATCGTACCGGGCTTCCTTGGCACCGTAATTGTCAATCTTCCAGGCGGCATGCAGGGTCATGAGCCGTGCCGCCTGCATCTCGGCCGCCGAATCCGCGATCCACTGGCGGATAATCTGCCGGCTGCCCAGCCTGCTGCCGTCCGGATGGATCAGACGCTCGTTGGCACGGCGGCACATCATGTCAAAGGCCCGCTGGCAGATGCCCAGCCACCGCATGCAGTGATGAATCCGGCCCGGTCCCAGGCGTTCCTGGGCAATCACGAACCCGTGGCCTTCCGGTCCCAGGAGATTGGCCTGGGGCACCCGGCAGGACTGATAAAGAATCTCCGCATGACTGGCGTAATCGCTGCCCTTTTCGCCCATGACCGGCAGATTCCGGACCAGGTTGAAGCCGGGGGCGTCCGTGGGAACGATGATCATACTGGCCTGAAGATAAACCGGCGCATCCGGGTTGGTCACCGCCATGACAATGGCAAAATCCGATCCCTCGGCCGCGGTGGTGTACCACTTGTGGCCATTGATCACGTAATCGTCCCCATCCTTTACCGCCGTGGCCTCGAGCATGACCGGGTTGGAGCCGGGCATGTCCACCTCGGTCATGGAAAAGCAACTCCTGATTTTTCCCTCGGCCAAGGGCTTGAGGTATTTTTCTTTCTGCTCGTCGCTGCCGTGCAGGTGCAGAATCTCGATATTGCCGGCATCGGGCGCCTGGCACCCGAAAACGTAATGGCCGAGGGGGCATCCGCCCAGGGCCTCGGACACGAGACCGTGCTCCACCAGGGACAGGCCCATACCGCCCAGCTCCGTGGGCAGCTGCGGCCCCCAAAGCTCCATCTTTTTCACCATCTCACGCTTTTCCTGCAGCACCGGCACCATCTCCTTGAAGTCATGATTAATGAATTCCGGCTCCAGGGGCATGAGCTCCTTTTCCACGAACTCATGAATCATCTCAAGGATCGTCTTCATCTTGTCGGAAATTGAAAAATCCATCTTGTTTACCTCCGGTAATTGGGTTTGAACTTATCTAGTGCCCATCCAGAAATTAGCAATTTATGGATGGGCACTATCTATATGTTACCATCTCTTCTCCCCCCTCTATCTCCAACCACGTGTGTTCATTGAACGCCGATACCATAAGCCGATCGGTGGTGCATTTGAAACGGGAGATGGAACAATTGACGATCTGCCAGTTCAGGCGCATGGCCATCTCGTCGGAAAGAGCCAGGGCCTTCTGAACGGCAACGGCAATTGGGCCTCCGGACGTGAACATGAGCACATGCTTGCCCCGGCCGTCTCTTGCCATGATCTCATCCAGCCCCCAATTCACACGGTCTTTGAATGCCTGCCAGGTGGGAAGCCCCGGCAGCGGATCATCAGCGCGGACCCAGCGAAGGATGGCGGTTTCAAATACCCGCTGAAACGCTTTTTTGTCGGTGAACATCCGCCCCATATCCGCATTAAACGATTCATCCTCTGCGCCGATAACCGGCAGAAGGGCCTTAAGCACATTCTCGAAATCATATTCCGCCAGCCCCTGGTGTTCCGTATGTACCGGGCACTGGGGCCTTTTATTCAAGAGATTCAAAAACGGCTCAGCTGTTTCGGCATGCCGCACCTGGGGGCCGGTGTAAACGGCATCGAAAACAATACCGCTCCGGTCCAGGTATTCGGCGAGACTGGCGGACTGGCGATGCCCTATATCAGAAAGGGCATCATAATTGGACTGGCCAAAGGACGCCTGTCCATGGCGAATCAGATATAATGTACTCATAGCCACGTTGGTGTTTACGATTTATTTACCAGTTTTTTGAGGTTTGCGGTACCGCCGCATCCTCATCCCTCATCCCTCACCCCTCAAAACTCAAAACTCACACCTCACTCCCCCCTCACTCCCCCCTCACTCCCCCTGATCGTAGACGAAACCCATTAAATGTCAACAAAAATCTAACGAACGTTCGTTTTTCCTTGAAGCTTCCTTTTTTTCAAGGTATTCTGAATGCAGTGATGTGATAAAAAAGAGGGGCCTTGGGCTGCCCCTGTAAGTGTATTCGCCCAGATCGAAATCGCTATCGAAATCGAGCGGCTTCGATCCCGATTTCGATTTCGATTTCAAAGCCATGGCGGGGGGATCCATTTCTGTAAAAAGACCGCTGCGGGGAAATCGGAGGCTTTTCACGAAACCCGAGAGGATGGACAATGAAAATCCTGGTATGCGTCAAACAAGTGATGGAGCCGGCCGGGGACATTTCTATTCGGGATGATGGCAAATGGCTGGTTGAAGACGACGCCCTTGATTACCGGCTGAATTATTATGACCAGTTTGCCATGGAACAGGCAATGCTGCTGAAAGAAGCCTTTGACGGCATTACCATAGATGCGGTCAGTGTGGGGCCGGCCGGCATTGAGCCCACCCTGCGCCATGCACTGGCCCTGGGCGCGGACAACGCCATCCACATAAAAACCATGGACAACGGGTTTCAGCCGGCCGATATCACCGGCCGGCTGATCGCCGAATATGTCAGCGCCCATCCCTGTGATATGATCCTGACGGGCGTGATGTCCGAGGATGCCATGCAGAGCCTGACCGGTCCGATGATCGCGGCCCATTGCAATATTCCCTGCGCCACTGCGGCAACGGCAATGACCCTGAACCCGGCGGATAAAACTGCTGACGTGGTATGTGAGCTGGAAGGAGGGCTCAGCGAACAGGTGCGCCTGACACTGCCGACGCTGCTGAGCGTGCAGTCGGGCATCAACCAGCCGCGGTACGCATCCCTGTCCAACCGGCTGCGCGCCAAGTCACAGGCCCTTGAGGTAATCGACAAAACCGGCGATGCGCAGAAAATAGCGGGCACGCAGGAAACAATACGGGTCTTTGTTCCGGGAAAAACCGGACAGGGCGAATTTCTCGAGGGTACGATCGGCGAAAAAGCTGATGCGCTGGTTCGTCGCCTGCATGAACGATCTATTATATAGAACAGTAAAATGGCTTCGTAAAAAGCGGTCTATCCCGCTTTCTACGAGGCCGTCTGCACAAGCAATTCAGGAGTCTGTTATGCCCACAACCACCCTTCTCGTGGCAGATACGATCAACAACACGGTGACATCCAAAAGCCGTGAACTGGCCGGAGTGGCCTGTGTTCTGGCTCCGGATGCGCCTGAATCCGCGGTGTATGTGCTGGCGGGTGAATACATCGTTCAGGCGGGCCAGGGCCTTTGCCAAACCACCGGCCTGGGTGCCATCGCCCTGGAAGGGCCGGACTTCCGTTTTCCCAACCCCGAAGCCCTGGCCAGCGCCGTCTGCTCACTGCCGGAACTGGAAACCGCCCGGCATATATGCTTTCTTCATACGCCCGGCGGGTGCCAGGTCGCGGCAAAGGTGGCCGTCAAAATCGGTGCGGCATGTATATCAGCCGTGGAAAACATCCGTTTTGAATCCGATCAGATAATTCTGAAACGGGCCTTTTTAAACGGAAAACTGAAAATGGAAACCCGTCCCGGAACAGAACGGGTCGTCATGACCATCATGCCCGGTGGCTTTGCCGCACCCAAAAGCGTGGATCAAGGGCCGTCGGAACCTCGCATCGAGCAGCGACAGACAGATGCTGCCGTCCGGGACGAGCGATACACGCCCTGCACGCTGACAAAAACGCCGGAAGCCGATACCGGCCTGGACAAAGCGGCTATCATCGTGGCGGCCGGCCGCGGGATCGGGGACGAGGACAATATCGACATCATCCATTCCCTGGCCCGGACCCTTCCCAACGCCGCGGTGGCGGCTTCCCGGCCGCTGTGCGACATGAAATGGCTGCCCTATGCCCATCAGGTGGGTATCACCGGCAAAACCGTGGCGCCCCGGCTGTATATCGCCTGCGGCATATCCGGTGCCCAGCAGCATGTTCAGGGAATGAAGGATTCCCAGTGCATCGTGGCCGTCAACACCGACCCCAACGCCGCTATCTTCTCAGTCGCCGATTACTGCATCGTGGAAGACCTCACCCTGTTCATTCCCGCATTTATCAAGGCCTACCAGGCATTTCTTTCATGGGCTTATGGCGGAGGACGGCACCGGTGATGGCCGCTGCCCGGTGAAATACCACATCGGGCCCGAACACCGCATCATCGCTCAGGGCGGGGGCGGCACATGAAACAGATGGATTGCAAACAAAAAATCATATAGACGTTCACCGTATTCCATGGTACATATTAACCAATTGAAACAAAACATAATCGGCACTGCGCAATGGCCGATTGCACATACAGACAACAGACAAAAAATGACCCATCATGGCAGAGACAAGAATTCCCAGGCAGCAACGGGGCATCGAAACAAAAAACCAGATCACTAAAGCGGGGAAGAAAATTTACGGCATCAATTCCAAAGGAATAAGCCTTTATCCTTAAGCATCATGAAGGCGCTTTTTGTTCAGGTAAAAGTGCAAAAAAGGAGAGGGCTGGTTTTTGCTGCCCTCTCCTTTTTTTAATGGCTTGGTTATTCGACCCAGTTGACTAGAGGAAATTCCCTGTCCACGGGCCGGTCTGTTTTAACCGCCGGGTACCCCAGGGTCAGAACGGTGGCCACACTGTCATATGGCCATTCGATACCCAGCTTCTTCCTGAATTTCATCTTGGTTTTGGGGTCCAGGTTGAGCGCGTTGGATACAAAACCGACATAACAGGTACCCAGGCCCAGGGAATGGGCCGTCAGCACCATGTTCTGGGCACAGATGCCCATACCCAGTTCCGGCTCTGAAATGTGCAGGTGGTGGGTTAAAAAGATAATGGCCACCGGTGCGTTAAAAAACACATCCAGCTGCCCATCACCGAACTTGGGTGTGAGAAGGGCCTGAATGGCCACCATGGGCCGCTGATCAATGGAGTTGGGCTTGATAAAGGCCAGCGCCTTTTTGGCAAAGGTGCGCAATGGGCCTTTGCCCTGGTAGAGCTTGGTGAATATTCCCAGAAACTTTGCTGTGTGTTCGGAGATATCGTTCATAATCTCCCGGTTGGTCAATACCACGAATTTCCAGCCCTGGCAGTTACCAGCCGACGGTGCGAACCGGCCGGCTTCCAGCACCCGGTTGACAAGCTCCCTGGGCACGGGATCGGGCTTGTATACCCGGACGGATCGGCGGGTATAGACGGTTTTTTCCACGCCCGTGAGTTCCGACTCGATATCCTCTAAGGGCACCGGTTTCTTCAGCTGGAGCGGGTTGGGCATGCCCAGGCCTTTTTCCGCGGGATAGTTAAAGCTGTAAGCCCATCGCCCTTCGGTAACTTTGTAATAGGACGGGAACTGGAGCGCGCCCTGCGGACAGATGGCTTCGCAGTCGTGGCAGGCAATGCAGATTTTGCCGAAATACTGGATACCGACAAACTCGGGCTTTTCCATGCCGCAGCACAGGCAACGGCCGAACTCGGTTTTGGCCGCATCGGCGGACAGGCCCTGACAGACCTCGGCGGCTGGCTCTGCCAATCGTGCTTTGACATCAAGGTGCGCGGCGTTGTTTCTCGGGATTCTGGCTTTGCCATGCAGGAGGTTGCCTTCGTAGGATATCGTAATTTTTTCCTCGGCCGGCAACGGCTGGCCGGTCAAAAAGGCGTCGATAGCCAGGGCCCCTTTCCGGCCGGCGCCGATGGCCTGCGTGACCGTGGCCGGGCCGTAAACCGCGTCGCCGCCGGCAAAAACGCCCGTCATGGTGGTGGTGCCGTTGATGTCGGCTTCGAGCCAACCTTTTGTCTGCTTGAGCGTTTCGATGCCTTGTGTGTCGAGTTCCTGGCCTATGGCGACAATCAGGCTGCTTAAATCAAGCGAGAACTCGCTGTCGCTTATCGGCACCGGACGGGGGCGGCCGGAACCATCGGCTTCGCCCAGTTCCATTTTTACGCAGGTGACGGCCGAAGCCTTGTTGGCGTCGTCCACGTCAATTTTTACGGGCGCGCACAGGAATTCTATTTTTACGCCTTCATCCCTGGCGTCTTTTACTTCTTCGGGGTAAGCCGGCATCTCGCCGGCCGTGCGGCGATAGATAATGGTGACCTCGGCCCCCAGTCGCCGTGCTACGCGGGCCGCGTCCACTGCCGTATTACCGCCACCCACGACAACAACGTTCTTGCCCGGTGAAACATCTTTTTTCTCTAAAACATCCTTGAGGAAACCAAGGCCGGTTATCACGTTTTCCGCGTCTTCGCCTTCGACGCCCAGTTTCGGAGCCCCCTGGGCGCCGGCTGCCACATAGACCGCGTTGTAATCCTGTTTGAGTTGGTCCAGGCTGATGTCCCGGCCGATTTTGGTGCCGTATTTTACGGTCACACCCAGGTCGGTAATGCGCTTCATTTCAGCGTCAATCACATCCTGGGGCAGCCGGTAGAGGGGAAGGGCATATGTCAGCATCCCGCCGGGGTTATCCGCTGCCTCTAATACCGTTACCTGATAACCCGTTTTTGCCAGTTGATACGCGCAGGACATGCCGGCCGGGCCGGCGCCCACTACGGCCACGGTTTCGGACTTTTTCTGTTCCGGTGCCGGAAAGGCCAGTTTGTGCTCGATGCCGTAATCTCCGATAAAGCGTTCCACGGATTTGATATTCACGGATTCGTCCAGGTTGCTTCTGTTGCAGGCGGTTTCACACAGGTGAGGGCAGACCCGGCCCGTGACGGCCGGAAAAGGGTTGCGTTCAACGATACATTTCCAGGCGTCTTTCATGGAGCCGCTTTTGTTGAGGACATCCAGGTATCCGCGGATATCCACGCCGGCCGGGCATCCATGCTGGCAGGCGGCTTCCTGGTTGGCGGAAGGCGTCTGGCGCGGTACCATCTCGATGGTCTGGCAAGGGCACTGCATGACACACGCCCCGCATCCGATGCACTTGTCTTCGTCCACGGTAATGGAAAACGGGCTGGAAACTACCGGTGGATCGTTAAGACACTTGAATTTACTGGTTTTGATCGTATCGCTCATACCTTTCCTCCTTTTAGCCATGACTTGCTTTTCGGCTGTTAAACGCACCCGGATTGAAAGCTTTTTATTAATAGCAGGGCCGCTTCAGCCTGTCAACAATTTAATATCATGATTTGGCGCGTGAGCTGACAAAATCTACCTTTAAGGTGAATGGGTCTATGAAAGCCTATTAAACGTTTTCCTTGACAATTATTTCGGCTAAGACATAGTATTTCCACATGCCAGAGAAGGCCTCACAGTTTTCGGATCTGCTGCTACTGTCATGTCAATCGTCATATGTCACCAAAATCCTGATGGTCCGGTCAGCGGACCGCTACAAATGCATCCTCAGGCCGCCATCGTCAAGTGTAGCGGAGGCCTTCAGGCTTCCAGAATCCATATGGCATAAACATCACTTCTCTGTTGACGTGACCTTATCTCTCTATCATACAGCAGATTGCGCAATATTGAAAACCTCAATACCGGCAGCATCCGGACGCCCCTTTGCAAACGATTTACAAACGCCCGGACGCCTGCTATGGTTACCATGACACCAAATCTAAAGAGGAGAGCATATGGATTATCAACAAATGACCGCCCCCTGCGGACTGGACTGTTTCAACTGCCCCGTGTACCTGGCCAATGAAGACACCGCCCTGCGCGAAAAAGTGGGCGCTTCCATGGGGATCGACCCCGAATCCGCGGTCTGCCCGGGGTGCCGGCCATCCGGCGGCACCATTGAATGCCTGGGCATGACCGGTCCCTGCAAGGTGTTCCGGTGCATCACCGAAAAAGGGCTCGACTTCTGCTTCGAATGTACAGATTTCCCCTGCGACAATCTTCATCCTTACGCGGACATGGCCGGCGTGGCCCCCCACAACACCAAGGTGTTCAACCTCTGCCTGATCAAAAAGATGGGACTGGAAAACTGGGCGGAAAACAAGGCAAAATCGGTGAAAAAGACCTATTTTAAAGGAAAGTTCAACTTATAATAGCTTCATTATGCCCGCTTAAATGGAAAATACAACAAAATCCGGCCGCATCGCCCTGATCTCGGCGCCGTGGCCCCTGTTCAACCGGCCTTCCATACAGCTCGGGGCATTAAAGGCCTATGTTCAGGCCCGCCGCCCGGATATCGGGGTGGAATGCCGTCACTTTTTTCTGCAAACAGCCGCTGAAGTGGGATATCCGATCTATCGCCTGCTGGCCCGAAAGACATGGCTGGCCGAAAGCATCTTCGCCGCCCTGCTCCACCCGGAACAGCGGGATGCCGCGGCCCGGCTGTTTGCCAGGCAATCAAAACCCCATCCCGAGCTGCGGTATGTTGACTTTGACAACCTGGTGGAACGGGTCGGCAACGTATCCGACGATCTGATCCGGGGGACGAACTGGAACGGCCTGACCCTTGCCGGGTTTTCCGTATGTCTCTGCCAGCTCACCGCTTCCCTGTACTTCATCAAAAAGATACGGCAGATTACGCCGGATCTGCCCCTGATCGCCGGCGGCGCCATTGTTGGCGGCCAGTGCGCCGCAGGCCTGCTGACCGCGTTTCCCGAACTCGACCTGGTAATCATCGGCGAAGGCGAAAATCCCCTTGTGAGGCTGTTGGATCATCTACGTGCCGGCGGCACTTGCAGGGACCTTCCGCCCTGCCCCGGCATTGTAAGGCCCGACGATGATCCGGCAGGGATTTCCTTTGATCAGATGCCGGCACTGGATGCCCTTACCACGCCGGATTATTCGGATTATTTCCAGGAACTGGGCGCCCTGCCCGCTGAAAAGCGCTTTTTCCCCACCCTGCCGGTGGAGGCCTCCCGGGGATGCTGGTGGCACACCGCCCGCGGCGGCCGCAATAACCAACCGGGCGGATGTGCGTTCTGCAATCTCAATATCCAGTGGCAGGGCTACCGGACCAAATTGCCGGATCAGGTGACGGCGGAAATTAACACGCTCACCGACCGGCATCAGCTTCTATCCGTAGCATTCATGGACAACGCCCTGCCGCCAAAGCACACGCGGGCCATCTTTCAATCACTGGGCGCCGGGGGCAAGGACTTTAAGTGGTTTGCCGAACTGCGCGCCGCAACATCCCCAGAAGCCCTGGGAGACCTGGCGGCCTCCGGTATCACGGAGGTCCAGATCGGTATCGAGGCCCTGAGCACATGCCTGCTGCAAAAGCTCAACAAAGGCGCAACTGCCATGGATAACATGACGGTGATGAAATACTGCGAAGCCCTGGGGATTAAAAACCAGGCCAATCTCATCCTTCATTTCCCGGGCAGCGACGACACCGACGTGGCAGAAACCCTTCGGGCCATCCGCTTTGCCCGGATTTTCCAGCCCCTGCGCGTCGTCCACTTCTGGCTGGGAATGCAAAGCCCGGTGTGGTGTCATCCCCGGGATTTCGGCATCCGGGCGGTATTCAACCACCCCTTTTACCGATCCCTCTTTCCGGAGGCCATACACCGTCATGTGCGATTCATGATTCAGGATTATCGCGGGGACAAGCAGGTACAGCAGAAACGCTGGCGACCCGTTGCCCGGGCCGTGGAAGAATGGCAGCAGGATTATCGGCAGCTCCATGAAAGGGCGCATGCCGGTCCCATACTCTCTTATCAGGACGGGGGCCGGTTTCTCCTGCTGCGAAAGCGCCGTATCGCTGCCGAAGCAGTGAATCACCGATTAGAAGGCACCTCCCGGCGTATTTATCTGTTTTGCGAACAACCGAGGGGAATTCATGAAATCTGTGACGCTTTCGCTCCCCTTCCGGCGGACCGCATAACCGGCTTTTTACGCATGATGGAAGACAAAGGCCTGATATTCAGCGATGATGGCAAACACCTGAGCCTGGCTGTGCCGGCCCTTTCATGACAGGCACTGAGAACTCAAATGCCTGCGGCAAAATCCCCGTCATTGTTGACCGGATTGCCCTGTCTGTGTTAGAATAAAAGTTATTTTCCCGGCCACATCTATTGCCGGTGTAACTGCTACGTCATGATTGCCTGACTACCCCACATCGTCCGGCATGGCCGTCATTACATCTACCGACCATCCAACGGAGGCATTTTGCTCAATCGATTGTCCATTATACAAAAAATCTGGTTAAGCCTGAGCATTCTTCTCATCGGCTATTTTGTATCCCTGACCGTAGGGATTTATGTGAATATCCGCACCGAAAACAGGATAGCCCATGTGGCTGAGACGATTTTTCCGGCCAGCCGTTACAGTCAGTATGCCCACCAGACGTTCAAGGAACAGATCGAAGATTACTTTCGATCCTTTTCAATGGGCGAAAAACGCTTCATTCAAACCGGCAACCAAAAAGGCAAACATACAATACAATACCTTGAAAACATTCTGAGCATCGACGGCCTTCAGCCCCAAACCGTCAAACGAACAAAGGCACTTCAGGCAAAATTGCGCGAATACAGCCGGAAAGCGCACCCTGCCTTCTCAAGATACCTGGACCTGATCGGGCAGGACAAGATGCACACCCCCGAATACAGGGCCAACGAACAGCAAATCGTGACACTTGGCAATCAGGTAAAGTCGCTCCAAAACGAATTCTCCGAATTTACCGATTCTCTTCAGGCGGATGTTAAAAACGAATTGACAGAGGTGCGGTCCATCACCCGGCAGCTCCGATACCTCAATGTGGCCGTCTTTTTCATTGTTGTCACAATCTCGCTGACACTGATTACCATTCTTGTCAGGCGCTCCATCAGCCAGCCCCTGAAAAAAACCTTCATGCTGGAAAACGCCGTCAAACAATCCATCGACGGTATCGCAGTCACCGACCTGAGCGGCAACATCCGGTTTGTCAACCGGGCGTGGGAAAACATGCATGGATATGCGGCAAACGAGCTGATGGACCGTCACCTGTCGATCATAAATTCAGAAACGCGTTTTTCCGCCATTGCCGCCAGTGAAACATCGACAGAAGAATGGATAAGATTCCAGAAAACCTATACCGGTGAAAGTGAAAATACAACCAAAGACGGTATCACCTTTCCCGTCCTTATGACCAGCAACGTATTAAAAAACGAGCAGGGCAAAACCTCCGGACTGCTGATTATAGCCAAGGATATATCCGAACAGAAAGCCAAAGAGGCAGAACTGGAAGAAGCCAGAAAGCAGTTGCTTGAAAAGGCCCATCAGGCAGGCATGGCGGAAATCGCTACCGGCATCATTCATAACGTGGGCAATGTATTAAACAGCATCAAAACCTCCGCCTACATCATTCTCGACCAGCTGGCCGAATCCCAGATCAAGGGACTGAAACGGGCCAACAATCTTCTGCGGGAAAACATGGACAATATCGAAGACTTTATTACCAGCAATCCCAAGGGCAAAAGGCTGATGGAGTATTACCTGGCCATTGAGCAGAACATAGAAGAAGAACAGCAAGACATCAAAAACAACATTGAACGCCTCAATGAAAAGCTCATTATCATCGAAGAAATTATCGCCGCCCAGCAGAATTATGCCACAAAAGCGGCTTTCAGCGAGGCCCTTCCCATTGCGGATGTGATTGAAGATGCCCTGACCATGCAGACCGGCGCCATCGACCGCCACGGCCTGAAAATTATCAAGGATTATCACACCACCCCGCTGCTATCGGTCCAGAAAACCAAGTTGATCCACGTGCTGATAAATCTGATCAAAAACGCCAAGGACGCCATGATCAACACGCCGCCCGACGAAAAACAGCTCACCATCACCATCGACAGCGACGAAAACCTCGTACTGGTCAAAATCACCGATAACGGCTGCGGCATAAAGTCCGAACATCTGGAAAAGGTCTTTACCCACGGCTTTACCACAAAAAAAACCGGCCACGGCTTCGGCCTGCACAGCGCCGCCAACTTCATGACCGAAATGGGCGGCAGGATTTGGGCGGAAAGCAACGGCCCGGACACGGGCGCCACCTTTGTATTGGCGTTCCCGAAACCTTAACACCCCGTCAACCTTGAAGAAATGCCGCTATTGAACGACCTGTTGGCATTTATTCCCAGTTCTGGTGTAAAAAAACACCATCCGTCTTAACCAGTGTCCGTCCAGAAATTAGATATTTTGGTCGAGTTCAAGGAAGGCGGCTTCGTAAAAAGTCCAATATCTGCGTTGCGATGCATCTCTCGTCATGTCACGTACGGTGTAGGGGCGAACCTTGTGTTCGCCCGATCAGAGGGCGAACACAA